>JAHDCE010000091.1 GCA_020630045.1 Saprospiraceae bacterium
TCTAAACTAAAAATTACGATTTTCAAATCGACAACTTATTTTTTGTCTGTTACTATGAAAGCAATCTCAGGTTTTTTGAATTACCGTGCATTTTTGTTCGATAAATGCTTGGAAATAGACGATTTTCCTAGGAGAATGGGGATGGACAATAGAAAAGCGGACTCCTTTTACAAAGAGCCCGCTTATTCATGTCGTAGTTAGATATCTTAATCAATCCTTATTTGGTAAGGACAGCTTTTACTTTATCAGCCGCTTCTTGCAACAAGATAGCGGATTGTACTTCTAATCCCGAATCATCGATCAATTTTTTTGCAATATCAGCGTTCGTACCCTGAAGTCTGACGATAATCGGCACATTAATTTGGTCCCCCATGTTCTTATAGGCATCAACAACACCTTGGGCGACACGGTCACAACGAACGATACCACCAAAGATATTAATCAGAATGGCTTCCACCTTCGGGTCACGAAGAATGATTCTGAAAGCGTTTTGTACACGTTCTGCATCAGCGGTACCACCTACATCCAAGAAGTTAGCAGGTTCGCCACCCGACAATTTGATGATATCCATAGTCGCCATCGCCAATCCGGCACCGTTTACCATACAACCCACATTTCCGTCCAAGTTGACATAGTTCAAACCGAATTCCTTGGCTTCCACTTCTGCCGGATCTTCTTCGTCCTTATCACGCAAAGCGGCAAGGTCAGGATGGCGGAACAATGCGTTTCCGTCAAGGGACACTTTACTATCTACCGCAATGATGCGGTCGTCGCCTGTTTTGAGACATGGGTTGATTTCAAACAAGGAGGCGTCCGCTCCTACAAATGCCTTATATAAGTTAGAAATGAACTTGGTCATTTCCTTGAACGCCTTGCCGGAAAGTCCTAGATTGAATGCGACTTTACGCATTTGGAATCCTTGTAAACCGAGCGTCGGGTCAACATATTCTTTGTGTACCAAGTGAGGCGTTTCTTCAGCTACTGCTTCAATGTCCATACCACCTTCCGTAGAATAGATGATGACGTTTTGCTTCCGCTCACGATCCATCAAAATGGAAATGTAGTATTCTTTACATGCATCGAAATCGGGAGCATATACATCCTCGGCGATCAGGACTTTGCGAACCAATTTACCGGGGCCTTCCATTCCGCCCGGCGTTTGAGGCGTCTTCAACATCATACCGATGATATTGCCGGCGTGCTCCTTGAGCTCGTCCATGTTTTTCGCCAATTTTACTCCTCCACCTTTACCGCGTCCACCTGCGTGGATTTGAGCTTTTACTACGGCGAACTCCGTTCCTGTTTCGGATTGTAGTTCCTTGAAAGCCGCTACCGCTTCCTCTACGGAATGAGCTACTTTTCCCTTTTGGATTTGTACGCCATAACTGGCCAATAATTCTTTTCCTTGAAATTCGTGAAGATTCATATATGCGAGATTGTAAAATTGATGCCGCAAATGTAATCAATTCTCTTGCATCTTGGAAATGATAATTCATTAAAAGGGAAAGTGATGTGAAAGTCGCTAGATGTCGTTTCATCATCGGATGCAAAAGTAAGATTCGAATTCTTCTTCAAAATCGAACCCAAGTGACTTGGCAGTGTTCAAGTCTCCACAAGCAGAAGCATTGTTTAAAAGAATAATTTTGACGATTGCTCGATTAAAATATGCTTCTGCAAAACTGTCATCGATGTTTATCGCTTCCGAGTAATCTATTAAGGCTTCTTGAGGCATTCCCATAACTAGGTATAGATTGCCTCTGTTCTTGTATAAGAAAGGCAAATCCGGGAACAATTCAATAGCCATGTTGATATCGTTTAATGCATCGACATAGTTGCCGGTGGCTTTATGTGCCAGGCCCCGGTTGACATAAGATTCCGGTATATGCCATTCGTCAATCGCAATAATTTTATCATAATCTTTTATTGCTGCTTTATTGTCTCCCATTTTTTTTAATAGGGCAGCTCTGGTGAAATATAAAATCGATAGTTCTTCATCAATGGAAATAGCTGCATTTAAATGTTTTAAAGCCATTTCTTGATTTTCATCATTAAGGTGGTATCTCGCTAAATTATACCATGAGAAGGGCTGCCTAGGCTCAACTGAAACAGATTTGGATAAGGCATCTAAGGCTTCTTCCCAAAGTCCTAGTTCTGTAAAGATCCATCCTTTTAAATCGTAAAGTTCAGGCCACTGGGGATATTGTATGATAAGGGAGTTCAATCTTGGTATCATATCTACCCATTCTTCAACATCTGATATCAATAGTTTATTGACTAGTGCTATGAACTCGGGGTGGGATTCACCTTGATCTTTTTTTAGTAATAGATATTTCCTTTTGTAATATTCCAAGGATTCCTCGGGGTTTGCTTGGATGATGAATTCTTTAGGTTGAAAGTAAATAGTATTTATGATGCCTCCGGATCCGTTTACACCATAAATGTCAGTTGCCAACGGATTTAACCGTTGTGCAATTGTGATATCTTCTGCGGCTTCCGCAACCATACCCATTCTATGTCTTATTTCTGCCCTGACCATATATGACTCTGCGATTCCTTGATTTTGGGCGACCGCATTATCTGCATGTACAAGTGCAGTCTCGTAATCCATGTTTCTTAATGCCAGTCTCGCATTGACTAGATGAGTGAATGCACGGCCTTGTTCAAAATTCGGAGGCGATGAATCATGCCATACCGTATTGAGGTCTAATCTTCCTTGCGAAAACAATGGGCTGTTTTGGAGGAATATCATTAAAAGTGCTGTTACGATTACTATGTAGTTTTTCATAATTAACATTTTTTTAATAAAAAATATTTCAATACTGAAACAAAAGTTATTTGATTATGTTTAAATGATAACTAAACAAATAGTAAAGCTTTTATATTTGATAGTCTTTTGTTCTAAATAATAAAATTACAGTTGTATGGTACGATTAACGAATTTGTTGCTCTTGTTTATCGGATTGGGTTTGATTACTAGTTGCACTGTTGTCCGTCAAGGAGAAGTTGGTGTAAAAAGAAAGTTGGGGAAGTATGCTGATAAACCTTACACCGAAGGGTTGAAATTTTATAATCCCTTTACTCAGAAAATTGTGAAAGTTCCTGTTCAGACTGAGAATTTGGAGGTGGCCCTAATGCTACCCTCTAAAGAGGGATTGAATATTGGAGCGGAGATTTCAATTCTTTACAATGTTATACCACAGAAAGCACCTAATTTGCTAAGGAATGTGGGAATGAGTTATGAAGAGAACGTGATTCTACCAGTCTTTCGGTCTGCTATCGCGGATGTGACTTCTAACTTTTTTGCAAAAGATATGCACACTGGCGAGCGCGGCCAAATTGAAGTCGCTATCAAGGAACACATGGAAAAAATACTGATGGAGAAGGGACTTGCTATAGAGGCTGTATTGTTCAAAAGTATTCAGCTTCCTCCTAACCTTGCTCGAGCGATAGAAGAAAAATTACAGGCAGAACAACAGGCATTGCGTATGGAGTTTGTTTTGGACGAGGCCAAGCGTGAGGCCGAGCGAAAAAGAATTGAGGCAGAGGGAGTAAGGGATGCCCAAAAAATTATTGCAGAAGGTCTAAGCCCTGAAATTTTACAATACAAATCAATAGAAGCGTTTTTAAATTTAGCGAATTCACCCAATACTAAGATTATCGTATCCGATGGTGATATGCCAATGTTGTTAGATTCCGATAGAAGCTCGGAACCAACGGTTCAGAAAAAAAGAACAAGTGGAGGACAGAGATTCATGATGGATTGATAGGATTTAGGTTGTGATGCAGTTTTATATTCTGGATTGGGCGGGGAGGGTCATGACTCCCCACCCTTCCAGGCCAAGGTCAATCTCTGTGAAGTGTTAGTTTTCATTTCAAATCAAAAATCAATGAATTATGAAAAAATCTGAATTAGTAAATGTTTTGGTTAATCATAGAACCAAACTGACGGATTATGCATACATGCTAACTTCCAATTCATTTGATGCTGATGATCTGTATCAAGATACAGTATTGAAAGTTTTGCAGAAACATCATTTATATGAAGAAATGGAAGAGGGATCATTAATAGGGTGGTTGATGAGAATCATGAAAAATACCTTTATCAACTCATACCGTAGAAAACGTTCAAGAAAGGAATTCAGCTATGCAAATATTCACGTTTTTGAAAATTGTTTTTCTGAATCGCCACAGATTAATGATTGTAATAAGGACACCTATGCCAAAGAAAAAAAATTGGTGGGTTTAATCAGTAAATTGAAAGATGATAAGAAGGTGCCTTTGGAAATGTACAACAAAGGATTTGACTACAAGGAAATAGCTCAAGTCCTTGAATTACCGATGGGGACCGTAAAAAATAAAATTTTTTTAGCCCGAAAATCTCTAAAAGAAATGATAAGAAATATGTCAAATGGAGGAGGATTGGCAGTGGCTTAGGGTATTTATTCCACGACCGTTAATATTGAATATAGTGGTTTTGTTTTTAATAGTGTTTCATACCGATGGTGAATGGAAGTGGTCCGTAAAGACGGGCCACTTCTTATTTTGTTAAAAGGAGGCTATGAAATACATTTAGTAACCATCTGTTTGTAAAATTCTGTAATTGCATCTTCGCCATCTATAATATTGGTTAGGCTAGGTAGGTGCCTAGAGAAATACTTTTGATTATGTATGCCTTCAATCATAGTAGATACCAGCATCTGTGAATATTTATATTCAGGATTTATGGCTAGTATTATTTCGCTTAATCTATTGACAACCATTTTGTATTTGACAAATACTCCCTCTTTATTCTCTTTATCTACTTCTTTTGTATGATAAACCTTTGATGCATCCGATATAATGATATTATATAATCTCACTTCATCGATATATTCTGCTGATGAATTCGTTACGCCTTCACAGATCATAGTGATTGCTATGTCTAGTTGTTCTTTTTTATCCTTGATGTTGGCGGTTCCAAACACCAATCTGTATTCCATCCAGCCCCAGTACCAACTATTTAGATATAAAAGTAGCTTATGTTTGTTTTCGAAATATCTGTATAGTGATGCTTCTGTGGAGTTGATATGTTTTGCTAGCTTCTTAAATGTGAAATCCTCAAAGCCTATTTTGTCAATTACTTCCACAGAGCCCTTGATGATTTTTTTTCCCAATTCGCTAGAATCTGGGTCTTTTAAATAGATGGAAGGATTGATTTGTATCTTGACCGTCTTTAATAATCTGTCCATATCGCATAATTTGCTAACAAAAATAATCGTAGAACTATTAATATTGTAAACGTTTTGGATTTTTATTTGTTTCAGGGGCTTATTCTTTCAACCTCTTTACCTTTATACTTGTCTTTCCTTACGGAAAATCAACTTCTATCTCAAAACGATTCAAATTGAAACATCTCATCTATTTCTTATTCTTGGCATTCGGAATAATTTTCCTTTCGGATTGTAAACTGCAATCTGAAGGACAAGATCAAGACGGAGGAGTGATTCCCAAGGGAACGACTTTCATCCAACCATCTCCCCAACGAATAGGCGATTCTGAAAAAGGATATGAATACTTGGTATACGGAAATTATGTGGGAAGCGGAATTCCATATAAAGTCTTTTCATCTGTATTCGGTAAACATCCGAATTTATTGAAAAGAACCGGCGATAGTGCCAAAATTCCATATAGTTTTAATGCTGTGAAAGCTTCGAATGGTGTACCGGTAGTCGCTGCTAATTGCTTGCAATGCCATGCCGGAAACCTGAATGGAGAATTGGTAGTCGGCCTAGGGGCGACCCATGCGGATTTTACCAACAACCAGAGTGTCCTGATTCCCGGTGTCGATTTTTTAATCAATTCCATGCATGGGACAGATTCAAAAGAGTACAAAGCTTATGAGCCGTTTCGCCGGGCCGTCCTAGCGACCGGCTCGCATCTGAAAACGGCGGCAGTCGGTATGAATCCGGCCGATAAATTGGCCTTGGTCTTAGCGGCCCATAGAAATAAAGATGACCTGACATGGAGAGCGGAACCCGCACTCGACATTCCAGACGAGGTGGTTGCCACGGATGTTCCCGCTTGGTGGTTACTCAAGAAAAAGCATGCCATGTTTTACAACGGAATGGGGCAGGGAGACTTCGCAAAAATCATGATGGCATCCGGATTGTTGACTTTAACGGATTCCTTGGAAGCTCGTGAAATCGCCGGACATTTTACCGATGTGCTCGCTTATATCCATTCAATCGAGGCACCGGTATTTCCCGGAGAAATCGATGACTCCAAGGTAGTTGACGGGAAGAAAATATTTATGAAAAGATGTAGCAAATGCCACGGCACCTATGGAGACGAAGAATCTTACCCGAATCTACTGGTGGAAACGAAAATCGTAGGGACGGATCCGGTATTGGCACAGAGCCACGTCGCCTATTCCGAATACTTGGATTGGTACAATACCAGTTGGTTTTCCAAACCTCCGAATGCCGCTGTTCTCAGGCCGGATAATGGGTATGTGGCACCGCCATTGGATGGGATTTGGGCGACAGCTCCTTATTTGCATAATGGTTCCGTGCCGGACTTGCATACATTATTGGATAGTAAAAAACGCCCGAAATATTGGAGTAAGAAAAGCTATGATTCCGATAAGCCGGGTTGGGAATTTATCGAGTTAGAAAGTGCTTCGGGAGGTAATGTTTTTGATACGACTTTATTGGGGTATGGAAACAGCGGACATCGTTTCGGGGATAGTCTTTCTGATAAAGATCGCAATGCGTTAATCGAATATTTAAAAACATTGTGATGTAAAATAAGAAAGGCCGTCCTCTTCGGACAGCCTTTCCTTTTCGAACCACATTAATTGTGGCGTCTCTATTTTTTCCTTCCGGAAAAAATTATTTCGCTTTAGCGAAAAGTTCAGCGACCTTGTCCCAGTTGACGACATTGAAAAATGCGCCTACATAGTCAGGACGACGGTTTTGATAATTTAGATAATAAGCATGTTCCCAAACATCTAACCCTAGGATGGGAGTACCTTTTACCTCGGCAACATCCATCAAAGGATTATCTTGGTTAGGAGAAGAAGTAACCGCTAATGTGCCGTCACCTTTGACGATCAACCAAGCCCAACCGGAACCGAATCTGGTTTTTGCTGCTGAAGAGAAAGCGTCTTTGAAAGCGTCGAATGAACCGAACGCTTTGTCGATAGCCGCCGCCAAATCTCCGGAAGGATTACCACCTCCATTGGGAGACATAACTTCCCAAAATAAGCAGTGGTTGTAGTACCCTCCGCCATTGTTGCGGACACCTGCTCCGCTTGTTCCGGCAACAGCTAGGATATCTTCTATGGATTTACCCGCAAGGTCAGTACCTTCAAGGGCTGCGTTCAATTTGTTGGTATAACCGTTATGGTGTTTCCCATGATGGATTTCCATGGTACGTTTGTCGATGTGTGGTTCGAGAGCATCGTGCGCATACGGTAACTTAGGGAGTTCAAAAGCCATGACTGATTATGATTTTAATGGTTTATAATATGCATGTATAACATTTCCCGTAAGGGAAAGTTTGTGCGAAGATAAACAAACCGATTGGAATAATTCGTCCTTGTGTTATCATAGATTTGTCCATAGCCAAAAGCATTGGTTTGAAGATTAAGTGTTATCTTTGCAAACTCAACAGAACCAATCACTTACTTACACTACATATTTATGAAATTGCTGACACTCCTCTTCCCGTTGATGCTACTCCTTTCTACAACTGATATTGACACACCTCCTAGGAAAGCTCCCGCTTTCAAATTGGAAAACACCAAGGAGAAGTACATCCGGTTATCCGATTTTGAAGGAAAAGTGGTTTTGCTCAAATTCTGGTTCGTCCACTGTGGGAATTGCGTTCGGGATATCAATCAAATCAATCGCCTGCAAGATGATTACAAAGATGATTTACAGGTATTGGGCGTGGAATATATGAATGAAACGATTTATGGAGTTAAAGGCTATGAGCGTAAATATGGCGTCCGATACATGAACTTGATGGGCGGTAAATCCGTAGCCAATCAATATCGGGTTTTCGGTGCACCTACTTATGTTCTAATTGATAAAGAAGGCAATATCGTTCATACGGGGATGAATTACAAAGACATTGAGATGCGGGATAAAATCAAATCTTTGTTAGAATAAATTCCTCCTTTTTTAATTCATTTCGCACTTAGACCATCTTTAGAAGTTTTACGTTACTATATTGTAACCTGATTGTTAATTCAACAAAAAAGATGAGCCTTAAAAATAGATTGAAAACCACTTTCGAGTTTTCGAAGAATATATTCACGACCGGTGCATTTTACGAAACCAGCCGCAAAGTCGAATTGGAAGTTTGTACCCATCTCCCCCAAGGAGACAACAAAGTCATCGTAGAGTATGGAATGGGGCATGGTAATATCTCCAAAGAAATTTTGAACCATATCTCCCCGACTTCCAAGTTGTATGCTTTTGAAGTTAAAAAAGAATTCTGCGAGCATGTCAGGGAAACCATTGATGATGATCGATTAATTATCATTAATGATGGTGCTCAAAACATGTCCAAGTACATCGATGGTGATGTTCATGGGTTTGTCGGTACGATTCCATTTTCTTTTTTCTCCAAAGAAATGGCCAAGCAAATCATTCAAGACTCCTACAATAAATTGGTTTCGGGCGGCTATTATACCCAAGCCCTATACACCAAATTTAATTACAAAAAATTCGTAGGGATTTTTGACAATTGTAAACTCAAACGGATAATGGGTATTCCGATTGAATATGTTTACCATTGTCAAAAAACTTAATGGTTTTTCTCGTTAGAAAATAACAAACTCAGTTCGACGATTGAGTTTTCTACCTTCCGGTGTCTCATTGGAAGCGACTGGGATCTGTTCACCAAACCCTTTGTATTTGAGTCGATCCCTGGGAATACCTGCAGTAATCAGCCATTCATAAACAGCTTTGGCCCTTGCTTCCGACAGTGCTTGGTTGTTTACATCCGATCCGACATTATCCGTATGACCTTGTAGTTGGATATTCATTCCGGGAGTCATGGATAACAAATCTTTCAACTTGTTGAGTTCGACAAAGGATTCCGGTTTTAAAGTGGAAGAGCCGGAGTCGAAAAAGACATTTTTTAATACGACCGGTTCCGATATGGGCTTGAGGACAGGCTTTTCAGGTTTCGGCTTTTCAGGATTGCTATTGATGACTACCTCCGGTATTTTTTGTAAAAACACTTCTAGTACAAAAGGCTCCCTTGATTCATTATTGTTTTTTGAAAGGGAGAAATTTTCAGAATGGAAAAGGTATCCTGTTTTTGAAATATTGAGACTGTAATCTTCACCTACCGGAAGACAAACTAAAAATAAGCCGCTTGCATCGGTTCGGGCAGAGGCATGGATATTTCCGGATCCCAGGTTTGCGAACTCGACTGATGCGGAAAGCGTCTTCTTTGTTTCCGCATCTTTGACAATTGCTTTCACATAAGTGACCGGGTCAGGTCGGAATGTTTCTGGCAGTTCGAATGCATAGATTTCATGTTTTTTCTCACGATTCAATTCTCCTGCTCCTTTGGCAGAATATTTTTTATCCGAATCAAAATAGGCTGTCCTTCCGTCCAAACTGACAAGGAAACTTCCTTCGTCTCCTTTCGAATTAATCGGTGAACCCAGATTCTTTGGTGTGCCCCAGGTTCCGTCGGACTGTTTGCTACTCATATAAATATCAAATCCTCCAAACCCCGGCAATCCCTTGGACTTGAAATATAAGGTTCTATTGTCCTGGTGGATAAATGGGGTTTGGTCGTCTTGGTTGGTATTGACCGGAGCCGGAAGTCGAACTCCCCTTGACCATTGTCCCTTATCATTCCGTTCACTGACAAATATATCGGAACCTCCCATATTTCCTTTCCGCTTTGCCGTGAAGTACAAAGTCCGCCCGTCAGCGGACAAGGAAGGCTGCGATTCCCAACTACTTGTATTGATTGTTCCTCCGATGTTTTGGACAGGAGTCCATGCACCGTTTTTGAGTTCTGTGAAAAACAAATCACAACTACCATAACCGTCTGAAGAACCACATTTGGTAAATACGATATAAGTGCCATCCGCCGAAACGGTTTGATTGGCTTCATTATCCCGAGTCGTATTAATGGCTTTCAAGGATTTGGCCGGACCCCATCCTTGTTCGGTTTTATGGCTGTAATAAATATCTTCCTGACCTCTGACACGACGTGTAAAGAAAAAGGTCTGCCCATCCGCGGATAAGGAAGGGAAATACTCCATGTTTTCCGTGTTGATATAATCATTCATCACTTCCGGGTTGAACTCGTAGGTTACATTCTCCGATCC
>JAHDCE010000092.1 GCA_020630045.1 Saprospiraceae bacterium
TACCTTATTCCAATATTTGAAATCCAAATTGTTTTAGAAAAACGTCGAAATAAAAAGGGCTTCCGTTATTAAAACGGAAGCCCTCAATTTCATTTTTAAAATCAATTTTATCGCTTAACGATTTTTTCTGTCAAAGTATGGCCGTCTATTTGTATTTGAATAAAGTAAACACCGGAAGGCATTTCATTCAAGTCGATGTTTTGGTTAAATGCATCTACTTGATTGCCTTGATAAACTTGTCGGATTTGTCTGCCAAGTAAATCCGTTAAACGAATATTGATATCCGCTTTTTGGGCCAATGTCAACTCTAGGGTAAATACTCCCGATGTCGGATTCGGGTAAGCGTTCAATGTCGCTCCGTCTAATACCGCCTCGTTAATACTTACAGGTGTACAAAGTGGGTCGGACGGATCTAAAATCGTAAACATGATTGGATCACCATAATCTTCACAAGAAGCCAAAATACTTGGGAATCCGGTTGGAGGAGGGCCATAAATGTCAAAGTCAAGGACTTCGGTTGAACCTCCCGGAACCGAACCGCTCAACGGACCGATGGTTACGACTTGGTCAACACCTCCGAGTGCTGCACACGTAGCACCATCAACGACAACATCAAATGCCGGGATAAAGAAATCCAATTGACCGGTACCGGTATTATTGACCGAAAGAGACCAAGTACCATTCGGATCTCCTGTATACAAATCTGTTAATTGAATACATGGAATACCTCCGACTCCCGCGAGTAGTGCTGAATCTAGAGGAAGGCCGAACGCCAATTCGTCATTTACATTAAATGTACTACCATCAGGGAAGGTAAATACCATAGGGTCTAATACCCAACCGCTTCCGGTGATTTCCGGACAGAATTCGCCATTAGGAACACAACCGTTCAATGTATCATATTCCAACATGACCAATGGTGCAGGAGGTGGCATGTCGAAGGAAATATTATCTGTTGTACCACCTTCGATGGTTCCACCGAATCCATCAACATCAATGATTTGATCTTCCGATAATAAATTACATGTGTCGGATTCGACAGTTATTTGGAAGTCGGGTACATTAAATGTCATAGGTCCGGTTCCTGTGTTATTGACGGAAATCGACCAAGTACCATTCGGGTCACCATTGTATAAGTCGGTCAAATTGATACAAGGTAATCCGCCAATACCGGCGAGCAGTGTCGAGTCAATGGCAAGTCCGAAAGCCTGCTCATCATTCACGTTGTAAGTGGAACCGTCAGGGAAGGTAATAATCATGGGGTCCATAATCCAATCACTTCCTGTAATCGTAGGACAAATCAATGCTACGGGAGCACAACCTTGATCCGGGTCCCATGTGATTTCATCATCGAATTCATCCGGTTCTTCCGCAATGAATGGAGTGATGTAATAATCGCCCGGTGCCAATGCACATGAAGCCGTATAAGAAAGGCTATTGTCCATTGGATCGGATTGAATTAGTTGGATAGCTGTCCCCAAATCCGCTTGGGATGTAACGGGATTATCCGCCGTAATGGCATATCCTACAATGGTGTTAGGTGCCAAAGTTTCTCCGGCTAATTCTACATTAATCGTTTCATCACAACATACCGTCGTCGGGTCTGAAGTCGAAGCGGTTCCGGTCTCACACACAAGGCAACTGACTGTACCGGTAAGGATGGTCGCTTGTTGACAACCATCTCCATCTTCTACGATAACAGTCCAGTTACTTCCGTTTGCCAAAGTTTGACCATCGGTGTTCGGTGAGGTGGCGGCTACCTGGTATCCTGTTCCCGATCCACCTGTAGCACCTGAATAATCAATGACTAATTGTGCGGCCGTACAATCATAAGATGCAGTAATACCCGAAACAGGTTCGTATACCGTAAACAATACAAAAGTAGATGCCGAACAACCACTTGCATCCATGAATGTCACGTTGTAAGCTTGTCCATTGGCAGGAGCGACAACAGTGGATGGCAATGGAGTAGAACCATCAAACCAAGAAAAAGATCCTGAAGCTGTGGTTATATCATTATTGAGCGTAGATAAATCAAAAGATGCTCCATTACAAATGGCTTGTGTAGGAGGTGTGGTCAATACGGGAGTAGGATTCACCGGGTACATCAGTGATGTGGATGCCGTACATCCGGTCGCGTCCGTAACGACAGCATAATAAGTTTCCGAACCATCAGGAGTTTGACTAGAAGCTTCGGTTGAAGTTAACATGATGCCTCCGGCATCCGGATCTCCATCATACCAGACAAAGGTGCCTCCTCCGGGGGAAATTAAACTTTCTAATGCGACGAGACTAATGGTCGTGCCTTCACAAACAGAACCTAAGGTCGGAACATTCAAATTCGGTCCGTTACTGATTAGGAAAGTGACGAATCCGACATTGCTACATCCGGTTAGGGTAGACGTGAATTCTACATAATAAACTTCTGTGGCGTTAGGAGTGATATTGGTATCGGAAATAAGCGTTCCTCCTGCATCAGGGTCGCCCAAGTACCAGATGAAAGTCCCGGCTTCTGTAGTATATGATGCGTTCAAAGAACTCAAGTCAAACATGTCTCCTACACATAATGGTCCTTGTGGTGGGACATTGTTTAGGGTAGGTTCTAGATTGATGTTTAAGTTCACACAAACACTGTTAGAACATCCTGTTACTGCATCTGTGAATACGGTACAATATTGAGTGGAAGACGATGGTGAGACAGTTGTGCTTCCTAGCATCGTACCGCTATCCGGTGATCCTTCATACCAAGTAAATGAACCGGAGTCACCGGTCAATGAAGGCTCAAGGGATGCCAAGTCATATGAACCTCCTACACAAATGGAAGGATTGATGGCAGGAGGTGTAAGTACCGGCAATGGAATAACTGAATAAGTCACACTGACCATACTAGAACAACCTGTGCCGGCATCTGTGAATTCGGCGAAGTAAGTGGTTCCATCAGTCGGAGTTTGCATGGTTGCGATGGCTTGCGTGAGCTGGACCGACCCGGGCAGAGCTGGATCGCCTTTAAACCAAATTATTGTCCCCGCCTGTCCACCGGTAATCCCGGGGTTCATGGCGGTTAAGTTCACGACATCTCCTGCACATATAGGGTCAGGTGTAGGGGGAGTGGTTAGTACCGGAGCCGGAGAGGTCGGAATCGTTACGCTGATTCCTGCCGAACAAGTCGGGTCGGCGGCGGCTCCGAATTCTGCCCAATAAGTAGTACTTGAACCTACTATTGTCACAAATTCACTGGAAAGTGGGGTTCCACCCATACTTGGGTCCATGTCATACCAAGTAATCGTACCGGGTACATTACTGCTTGGATTGACATCATTTAAATCAAAGACATCTCCTTCACAAACAGAAGGGGAAATGGCCGGAGTCAAATTGATTTCGGGCAATAAATCTACGAATGTTGCTGTAGTAATATCTGTGCAACTCGGACACAAAGTCGGGAAATCACTTCCTACATTATAGGTAATGGTAAGTGACCAAGATATGTCCGACCCCCAAGCGAGGTTCCCGCTACCATTAATGGTGTGGGTCGTTCCACTTGGATTACCTGTTACGGTAACGGTTTCTTCATAAAAATCGGTAGAACCGCCGGGGCCCGAAAAGAAAGGACTTGAAATATTATCTATTCCATTGAGCCATGTTTCATTGCTCAACTGATCGATAACGATATTCATGGAGTAAGAAGTGACTCCGGGACAATATGGTAGCTGTGGAATCGTAAATGATGCACTACCGCTTCCAAAGAGTGATGCGACATTGAATGTACCACCATCGGTATGCATGACGGTTCCATTGGCAATATCTAAGCTAGTGAATGGAATGAAATAACGTGGCCCTGCACCATAATCAACACCGTTGGTGAAAGTTTGTGTGTTTCCGGCATTATAAGGGCCGATAAAGTCTCCGTTAGCAACAGCTGAGTTTACAGCTCCTTGTAAATCTGAATATGGATTGGTACTCGTTACGGCATATCCATAAACATAACCTAAGTCCAAGGATGTGCCCGACATCTCAAGGTCGAAGGATTCGTTGTGACAAATGACCGGGTCGGGTGGCAAAACAGCTGTTCCTAAATCACTGGAACAACTGGCCGGTGGACATTGTATGACATAACTACCTGTCGCTTCACATCCCGCTGGAGCTCCCGTAACGGAAACCGTATAATTGACGACAACATCCGGGTCGCCGGGATTCAAGTCCGATGTAGGTGAGTAGGAAATATTAAGTCCTCCACAATTGTCGAATGGCGCTACGATGCAATTCACCGGATTCGGGAAAAAGTCGGTTCCGATTTCAGGAATCGGATATACATTGAATCCGCCGGATGCTAGGGATAATGATGTTGTTGTTGCAGGAGCCGCATCCGGGTTCAGGCACCTGATTTCTATGGAGAATGTTTGGAATTCCGAACTACAACCCTGCCCGGTGGAGAAAGTATGTAGGTGGTTGAGGGTGGTTGCGCCGATAATCGGGTCACCATTCAAATACCATTGGGCTTCAAAGTCGACATTTAGAACACCATCATCAACTCCGGCTTCTAGGAGAACCGTTTCACCTGTACAAACTTCACCGGAAGAAGCGGAAGTTGCAAAAGTCAGGTTGGGGCAAGTTTGTGGATTACAGTTGTCACTGAATGTTCCAAGGGGAAGGTTACAAGCGGAATCCTCTGTATTTTCAATATTAAGTGTAACCGGAGTGTCATTAGAAAACGGTCCCGCCGTGTAGGTCCCGGCGGCAGTTAAAGGCAAGGCGCTTCCGTCCGTTCCCGTAAGGGTATAAGAAGTAGCGGAACCCGGCGTGAACTCAACTTCAACATAAAAGTTAAAAGGATCCAAGGGGTCACAGGTCACCGTCGAAGTTGCGGATGGCTGGGTACAACTTCCGCTACAAGAAATGGTTTCGGTGACCGTTTGGTTGCATCCGATAAGACCATTGGAAATGATGAAATCTTGCGTAAGTCCATCTTCTGAAAATGTCGCCAAATAAGTATCTGAACCAAGGACGCCGTTGACTGTAAAGTTCGAACATCTAGCCGCTACCTGTATGATACACTGGTTATTAAGGATAGAAGGGGTTCCGATTTCCGGGTACACAGTTACATTTAATGTATTTGTAGATGAAGTACAACTAGCATCGGCTGTTGTTCCGTCATCAGATACGATACCTTTTATGAAATAAGTAATGGGTGAACAGGTCGTGTTTGCCGGAAGGCTAAGAACGATATCGGATAACCCGGAACCTAGGTAATCTCCTTCACCATTGTATGGGTCGAAAAGGCTATTTGTTCCGGCGTACCATGCGATTCCTTGTCCACAAGCGGCATTCGGTAATATGGTCGAATTGGCAGATACCGTAATGTCGGCCCCGGAACATACACTCTCTCCATCAAAACTGGAACTGGCTAAACCTGCCGAAACGGATGCGTCCGTAACCGTTACGTCCAAGGAGAAAGTCGGTCTTTCCGTTTCTCCTGAAACGACTAAGTAGTATGTGCCGGCGTTTAATGAAGTACATCCGGTATTAAGTGTGGCACCACATGATGAAGCATGGATTGTGGGTGAGTTGTCAGGAATGTAACCGGGTATAAAAATGGGAGCTCCTGTTATTGGATTGACGTCATTTTGCCCCGGACATTCGAATCCGCTCACGATATGTAATTGGTAATTGTCACTCCCGCCCCAAGCGGACATATCGACATTTACTTCATTACAATCAAAGGGTAATTCCATTTCATACCATACCGCAGCCCCCGATTCTTGTCCACAAGCAGTGTTTAATCCGAAAGTGGAGTTTCCGAGACCACCATCAACTGCTGAAGTACACAAACAACCTGAAGCGGAACCGCTCACGGAAGATGCACCTCCTGATAAAGCCAAAGTATTGGCATCACCACAAATGTTCCCCGAAATATAAGGACTAATTTCAAAACAAATATCTCCGGTAAGGCCATCACTGGTTCGGATATGTAACCAATAGACGATATCCTCCACATCCACATTTACCCCAGCTTCGGCATCAACGATTGGGTCGAGTTGTGCGAGGGTTGGAAGTGTTCCCGCTGCCGCGAAAAATTGATCTCCGTCGTTGGGGTCTACACAAAATGCATTTTCCAAGGCAAATCCATCAGTACAGTCTATTCCTTGAACAACAATACTTGTTCCGGGGAGCTGGGCTTCAACCTCAGCGTGTACCGCGAAATAAGGAGGAAGAGAACCTGTGGCTTTTCCCGGCCAATCCACCCAGCGGAAGGCCAATGATCCATCGTATCCGGGCACTGCATTGTAGGGGTTGTCGGCCCTAAGGAATAGGTCATTGGCTAAGGAACCGCCCAAGCAGGCGGCATCACCGATTTGACCGCTAGAACCGGCACCCACATTACTGATGCAAATGGTTTGGCAAGAGGTGAAATAGCTGGTCACATTGATGGCGTCTTGGCAAGTGCCATGTACGCCACCTGAAGTAAAAGGAGCTTGTTCCGGACATTGGGCATGTAACCCGAAATATCCTATTGCTCCTAGAAGGAGTAAAAAGATTCTTTTCATGGTAAGCTTTGATTTTAGGGTTCAAATATAAGCAAACCATATCGTGTACAAGCCTTGTTACATGAAAATGCTCAGATATGACAAAGACAAGCCAAAATGTTATTCGAATATTTCAAAGAATGTATTCCAAATCTGTTCATCAGGAGGATTGGCGACAATCCGTACAGGTTCTTTTCTGATAGGATGTTCGAACTCTAATTGGCGGGCATGTAAATGAATCATCCCGTTCCGCTGGTGATGAATCGACCCATATTTGCGATCTCCCCGTATCGGGTGGCCGATTTTAGAAAGTTGAGCCCGGATTTGATGAGAGCGACCCGTGATTGGAGTCACGTTTAATAATGAATGGTCGCCGACCTCCGAGATTAGGCTGTAGTCCAATTCACACCTTTTCAAGTCCTTGTATCGTTGTCTGCTAAATACCTTTACTTTATTGTTTTGTTTGTCCTTTTGGAGATAATGAACCAACTTGTCTTCATAAGGGTCGGGTCGCCCGGATACGATGGCCCAATATGTTTTTTGTAATTGTCTTTCAGCAAATAATTTATTCATTCGGGTCAGGCCTTTACTGGTTCTTGCAAATACGACAACTCCGCTCACCGGTCGGTCGATACGATGAATGACACCTAGGAATACATCTCCCGGTTTATTATATCTGTCCTTGATGTACAATTTGACGAAATCGGCCAGTGTGGCATCGCCGGTTTCATCCCCGTGTACAAGCATGCCGGCCGGTTTGTTGACTGCGATAAGATGATTGTCTTCGAATAATATTTGTAACATGGAATTTGTTCTGATCAATTTAGAAAAGCGACGAGTTCTTCAGTATTGGAGATGTCGACAAGTATATTTTCATTGAGGGTCGTGGCCAAGGAAAGTCCTATGTAGGTGGGAGTTACAGGGAATTCCTTATGCCTTCGATTCACCAGTACTGCAATTTCCACTTTTTTAGGAATAATTTCGAGTAATGGTTTAAATGCATAAAACAGTGTTCTTCCTGTATTGGCGACATCATCAACGATGATAAGCGGGAGATCCTTAAAGGATTCGATAGGAGATTCTACTTCTACCGCTTTAGAAATGGGATTGGCCGGGTTGACACGGATTCGCGTTAGTCGAACAAGCGTGTTTGGTGACATTTTTTGCATTTCCTCCTCAAGTAATTCTGCTACACGGAATCCGTTGTTGTTGATTCCTGCCAAAATGATTTCTGGCTCATCAAAGTTGTTTTCCAAAACTTCCATGGCGAGCCTTTTTATTTTTTGGCCGATTTGTTTATGGTTTAAAATAATCATAAGTGTCTGAAATTCAGTTTTTTTTGCTGATGTATTCCTTGGTTTCTTATTTAAAAATATTTTGAATAAGGCGTCCTGTCTTTTTGTTACAACTCAGAATTCCTAAATTGCGGTTATCTGCCACAAAAATGGGGCGGAAAGAGGAAAATCACTGCAAAGATAAGCCAATGATTCAGCAAATTTTGTTCGCGATAGTCGCTATCGCCGTTTTTGGTTTCGTTTTCGACAGATACTCTAAGATTTATAGGAATATCATGTTGGGAACCGCATACGATCATGGAGGAAATGAAGCCACCAGTATCAAGAATATGATGCTGGTCGCTTTTGGTCAGAAAAAAATGTTCAAGCGCATTGTTCCGGCCATCTTACACATGTTTGTTTACGTGGCCTTTTTGATTACTCAAATTGAGCTGATTGAAATTTTGGTGGATGGTTTTTTCGGAAAGCATAGGTTCTTCCGACCAATCATCGGGCCGGGCATTTATGGGCTTATGATTTCATTTATTGAGATCCTTTCTGTTTTGGCACTTGTTGCCACATTCGCTTTCTTGGCTAGGAGGAATTTGTTGAAATTACCTCGGTTCCACAAGGACGAAATGACCGGATGGCCAAAGCTAGATGGTAACATGATTTTGATATTGGAAATCATATTAGTCACTTGCATTTTTACCATGAATGGAGCTGACGAAGTATTGTACAATATCGGCCATTCTCATGCCGAAGGCGTAGAGTATCACGAAAAAGGTTCCTATGGATTCGCGATAAGCCAATACTTGGGGCCCTTGGTATTTGGATGGTTTACAGGTGGGGAAGGTATCGGTATTTGGGTATTGGAGCTGCTAGAAAGAATCGGATGGTGGGGGCACATCTTGGTTGTCTTTTTGTTTTTGGCATATCTTCCGATTTCCAAGCATTTGCATATCATGTTGGCGTTTCCAAATACCTATTTCGCACCTCAAAATTCAAGAGGTGAAATGGAGAATATGCCTGATGTGATGCAGGAGGTGAAGATGATGATGGGACTGACCGAAATGTCTGCTGATGCTCCGATGGATGAAGAAATGCCCGAATTCGGTGCCAAAGATGTTTTTGGTTTGAGTTGGAAAAATATATTGGATGCATACACATGTACAGAATGTGGTAGATGTACTTCCGTTTGTCCTGCCAATATGACGGGTAAAAAACTTTCCCCTAGGAAAATAGTCATGGATGTCCGGGATCGTGCTGAAGAAGTAGGGATGATGATTGATTCGGGCAAACAGACAAGGGAGAATTATGATGATGGTAAATCTTTGTTCGATTATATATCTAGGGAAGAAATACATGCATGTACGACTTGTAACGCATGTGTGGAAGCTTGTCCGGTCATGATTTCACCTTTGGATCCGATATTGAAACTGCGGAGATATGAAATATTGACAGAATCGGCCGGACCTTCTGATTGGGTGCCGATGTTTACGAGTATCGAGAACGGAGGTTCGCCTTGGCAAGTGAGTGATGCCCGTGACAAATGGGCCACTGATGCCACGAATGGATAAAAAATACACTGAAGAAAAATTATAGCAATGCCAGAGAATAGTAAACTGAACATTCCGGTAATGTCAAACCTTGCATCTCAAGGGATTGATCCTGAAGTCTTGTATTGGGTAGGTTGTGCGGGGAGTTTTGATGCCCGTGCCCAAAAGGTGGCCGTGGCTTTCGCCAAAATCATGAATGAGGCGAACATCTCCTTCGCTATTTTGGGACAGGAAGAATCTTGTACCGGTGACCCGGCTCGAAGAGCGGGCAATGAGTTTGTTTTCCAAATGATGGCCTTACAAAATATCGAAACGTTGAACATGTATAATGTGAAGCGAATCGTTACTGCATGTCCTCATTGTTTTAATACCATAAAAAATGACTATCCGGCCCTTGGTGGAAATTATGATGTCATGCACCATGCCGATTATATCAATACCTTGATCAAAGAAGGTCGATTAAAAATCAAGGGCGGTGTGGCCTACCAAGGAAAAAGAATTACCTACCACGATTCATGTTACTTGGGAAGAATAAATGGAATCTATGAAGCTCCACGAGAAGTGATTGCCCAACTTGATAATAATATTGTTGAGATGAAAAGGAGCAAAACCAATGGTCTTTGTTGTGGGGCTGGCGGAGCTCAGATGTTCAAAGAAAATGAACCTGGAGATAAACGAATCAACATCGAAAGGAGTGAGGAAGCACTGGAAACCGGTGCGGAAGTTATTGTAGCCAACTGTCCCTTTTGTATCACCATGCTTCAAGATGGCGTAAAAGCCAAGGACAAGCAAGATGATGTCATGGTCGTTGACATAAGTGAAATGATTGTGAATAATATGAAACTGTGATAATAAGTAAGTACCCGGCCATAAATAATTAGGGAATGTGCTTTTCGGGTATTTTTGCTTTATCCTTCGTACAGTCCTCAACTTGGTAGCTA
>JAHDCE010000093.1:0-732 GCA_020630045.1 Saprospiraceae bacterium
AATCGCCAAAATTCACAAAACTCATAGGGAAATGCAAATACAAACCCTAAGATGATGGAGACTTTGATATGCGTCAAAAACATTTCTCCTAGGTCGGTACCAATCACTTCGAATTCGGGAGGAGAAAAACAGATGCCACCTCCGACACCTATTTTTTCAGAAAACCAACAAAGAAATTTATAGGTAGGAAAATCCGGATATCTTGGGCCGAAAATTACAGTACGGAAGACAAAATCCTTGCTTGAAAATACAGCGACCCCCACAACAGCAATTGCTATCAAAGAGCGGATAAGATGCCATCTTAATTCTTCCAAGTGATCGAAAAAGGACATCTCTTGTTCCTCTTCAGGACTCCCCAATTTATCAACATCGACTTGGTCCAATGCCATAGATCCAAAATTTCGCCAAAGATACTCCGTCTATACGGATTCCCAAATCAAAACCATCCTTCAGAGTGCAGCATATCAGCGAAACAGTGTAAATAATTTGCGTATTTGGATTTTTTTTCTTATATTGTGGTAAGAATGAAACAATTAAGCAGTTGGATTGTAGAATAGTTACATCCTAAAATTAAGGAAGCCTTTATTATGATTTTAAATAAAATTTATTTTTTTCAACACTCCAACTCCTTACCTACCTCTAGTTCATTACTTTCTTTTTACTAGTTTTTAATTAATTGTTCAGACTATACAATCCTATCATTTTGAAAGGATTGTCCCATTATATTTTTTC
>JAHDCE010000093.1:742-10291 GCA_020630045.1 Saprospiraceae bacterium
AAAAATTAATTTGAAAGATGGTTTCTACATTGAAATCAAGTCTCATTTAGCGAATCACCAATCACCGATTTTAGTCAGACGCGAGTCTAAAAAAGATGTGGATCTTGCAATTAAACAATATTCCACGACCAAAAGCGTCCGCTATTACGGAGAAATCAAAAATCAAAAATTGGTGGAATCGTAGACGTCTCATTAATTTAAGTTGTTAAAAGGCAAAATTTGTCTTTTGGTAATTATCAAAAATGCGCTGAGTAACCTCAGCGCATTTTAAGTTTATAACCTTGACTCAGCTCGACTTTACCATTAGATGTTATCACGAAAAAATCATGTCAACATCATTTCAATCAACTATAAGCTGTTATTCTTTATCATCCAAAAACTCCCATCCCACTTTTCCAGGACTTGAAACCGGAAGATCCACAAAGAAAGAGGTTCCCACATCAGGGGTAGATTCAAAATAAATATCCCCTCCAAGTGCCTCAATGATGCTTTTTGAAATCGCTAGCCCCAGACCGGTACCGGAAGACTTCGTTGTGAAATTCGGAACAAATACAAAATCCTTTTTGTCCTTTCCTATACCACTTCCATTGTCTTTTACTTCCAATTGAACCCAATCTCCACTTTTGGCTCTGACAGATACATCTATTTTCCCTCTTCTTCCTTCCGGAATGGCTTGTTGTGCATTTTGAATTAGGTTATTGAATACACGCATCAACTGGTTCTTATCCGCAAATACATAAAATTCGCCCGGATCCTCCTTGAATGCCATATCGATATCATCGCGTTCCGAGAACAAATTAAACACGGATTCCGCTAGATCATTTACTACAAAATGCTCATTCTCCGCCCTTGGCATTTTGGCGAAGTTGGAGAACTCCGTCGCAATCTGGGACAGGTTATCTATTTGTTCGATTAAAGTCTTGGACACTCGCTTCAACATGCTTTCAATCTGCGAAGGATCGCTCCTATAAGCATGCTCCAGATATTGAATACTCAACTTCATCGGCGTCAAAGGATTTTTAATCTCGTGGGCGACCTGCTTTGCCATCTCCCGCCAAGCACTTTCACGTTCGGACTGGGCCAGTAACTTCGCCGAATCATCAATCTTTCGAATCATCTTATTGTACTCGCCAATCAAGGCGCCCAACTCATCTTTACTGTTCCAGTCCAACTCTTCATTCCTTTTTCCGAGTTTAACCTGTTTCAGTTTTTCTCCGATGACGGATATCGGTCGCGTAATGGAGTTCGCGACCGCGATTGCAATCGCACCCGCTAGCAATAACAGGAATACATATACATTCAACAAGGCACTAATCGACTCGGAAGTATCAGATTTCAATTTAATCTGCTTGTCATAGTAAGGCATCCCGATAAAGGCCAACAAGTCACCATTGTTATTCTCTAGTCGCTCGTATTGGGCATCATATGACAGCTCCCCGATTTGTTCGGATTGTTTGGATATATCCTTTTCCAAATACACCAAATCATGAAACGCCTTGGCATTCATAATCGGAGCCACCAATCCTTTTGAAAAGATATCTTGCATCGAAGACGAAATCAAACGACCGTTCTTATCATACAGGTTGATATCCATCCTATGGATTTCCGAAAGCGGCTTGGTGATTTCTGAAATATTACCACTCGCCTCCTGCGAATAACCGATTTCCAACAGTTCAATATCACGTTTCGCATTTCCGGTAATGGACGTGGCCTTCCTTTCCAATCGTTTTTCATGGTATTCGATATTCGCACGATTCGAACGGAATATCGTGACCAAACCAATGACCAAAAACGATAAGATAATGACGGCAATTACCGAAATCTGAATTTTGTTTTTCAGGGAAGGAGTAGGAGAAAATCCAATCGTAAATTTACTAGGAATCACCTGTACCAGCGCATTGATCAAAGCCAATAAGCTCAGCAATATGACCATAATGGTAAACAGGTAGGAGAATAAGGAAATGAACTTATAGAATAAGTGCGACCGCTCCTTGTTCAGAATAACCACCGTACCATTTTTCGCATGATATATCATGTGGGATTTATCAGACAGGTTTTCAAACTCTTCTTCGCCTTTCGGCGGAATTTTTGTTTCGTCAATGACAAGAGGGTACTGATCTTTTCCTTCCTGTTGAACCAATTTCCCTTCGCGATAAACCGCTCGGTCATAATCGGCCAATCCACGCAAACTCCTCGAATCTTCATTAATGAACAACTCCGTATAAACCTTCGCCTTTCGACCGGCAACCCTCATGAATTCCAAAACGATATAACGCCCATTAGACTCCATCCGTAGATTTGGAATCTGAAGGAAGTAACTTCCAAGTCCATCTCCTTCCTGCAAAAAGCGGAGGTTCTTATGAATACTCGCATCGGAAGTTTCGAATAAATTATCAATTTTCCGGATACTCGATGTTTGCATCGAATCCGGCTCCATGATCCATATCTCCGGCTTGTATGAATAGTACAACAAGTTCACCGTATGATTTCGCTCCAGTACCTTTTTCACCCTGTTCACCGGACTATCATTGGCCAACAAGTTGCTGATCTCTCCATCTCCTGCAATTCGGCGACCCAACTCGACCAAATCGTTTTCTATTTCTTCATCCCGGTCTAAAGAAAGGAATTTGGCGTATTCCAATCTTTGACCTTGTTCCTTCATCCCATTATATATATGCAAGAACGCGGAAGAAAATCCGGAGAAAATCACCAACCAAATTACTAGCCAGATAAAACTTCCGGAATCTGCCTCGACAAACAAATCGAAAGAAACGATATAAATAATGGAGAAAAACAACAAAAGCACCAATAAGATCAATGGCATTTCCATCTGGAAGAGGTAGGCCAAAGAAAACATGATCAGTACCGCGACACTCATCCCCATCAACCGGCGATACAGCGGTAATTCCAACTGTTGGATCAGCAATGTAACCCTATGCGTCACCAAAAACAGAACCAGCATGAAAAACAATACACCGATAATGGCCAGGAAACTCCCTTCGCTCAAATTGGTGATATTTTCAAAATCGAAAGGAATATCAGTTCCCAATACCAAGCCCTTCAAAATCATCGTAACTAATAGGATACCAATAATAATGGCACAATATGCCCCTATAAGTCCGGCGAACTTGACTTTCGAATCAAGGTTCGGCTTAAATTTGATTTTGAACTCTTGGTGAAAAAATATAGCGGCCCACAATACCAGCGAAGCCGTTATCAACATATTCCCCATGGAAGATTCATAATACCCTCCCATATAATCATTCGAAAAATAGGGTATGGCAGAAAACCGCTCACTGAATCCCAAAAAGTACATGACGGTTCTCAAAAAGAGCATGAAACCAACCACTAACAAAACGCCCATCCAAGGAGCTCGCTCCCTAGACAACCACCTTGCATATCTGGTTAGATATAGTGTAAATCCGATAAATGCGACCAAGTACAACCCGAATATCGCATAAACCCATTCCAATCGTTCCAAAGCAACCGGAGTCGCCAAATGGGCAATGGCATCTCCATCCTTATTCCGAATTTCAGAACTCCCCTCTCCGGAAGTTTTCCATATCTCAATCGTATTGGGAATTTCTAACGGCCCCCACCACTGGTACCATTTTTTCTTACGATACTTATCCACCGCAAAAATGGACTTCAAATAAACATTAGAGATATTATATTCATATTTCAATGGAATGAAATAAAACAATTCATATCCCGGCTCGAATTCCAATGAATTGAAATAATGTTGACCATTGGGAAGTTTCATCAAATGCAATTCGGCATCCCGATAATATTTGATTTCATCATATTCTACGGCAACCCGGGTATCATTCCAAAACAAAAGGGAGTCCCCCTTATAAACCATCAAAGAATAATCAGTGTGGAACAACCACTCATAGGGCATCCACATCCTACCCCCTTGGGTAACATTTTCCAAGAATACGGATTCACCGCCACTCTTATCCACTAGCGACAAGATTTCATTTTCCTGACTGTGAATATATTTTTCCAAGGTATTCCGATAATCCGTCACCCTCTTGGATGGGCGTTCGATAAAGTCGGTGATAATTGCTAGTGTCAAAAAACACAAACTGAATATCAACAACCATTTACTATTCTTTCTTTCCATAAGTCCTTTGGCAAGTCTATCGGGGCGAAGGGTACATATTAATGACAAATACCACGTATCAAATTTTGAACCGGTTATTAATACATGGCTAACAAATCTAATATATAAAACCCAATCTACGGCCTAAGCCCCTCTTACCCTGCATAAAAAAAAGAAAAACTTGCCATCTTGTTTATTCCGGGTAGTTTATATACCTTGCGAACAACAATAATTCAATATGATTTATTTTTTCGTTCCTACCTATTGCTTCTTCTATTCTCCGTTGGAGATATAGGAACTTTCTACTAGGTATGTAACTGACAAAAGGAGTTCCTCGACACAGGAACTCCTTTTGTTTTTCCTCCCCTTAAGGGGAAAATTGAATACGTCATTTTATGGAATCAACGGCACAAACGAATAACGACTCCGCATCCGTAGTCATCCAAGGTTACCGAGGAGCTTTTCACGAAATCGCGGCACGGAGCGCATTTCCCGGAAGGGAATTAAATATCATCCCGGCACACACCTTCGACGAACTGGTTGACTGTGTGGAGGATGGAAAAAAGGCGGATTTCGGCCTGATGGCGATTGAGAACACCCTAGGAGGAAGTATCATGAGGAATTATAGATTGCTCTCGGATTCTGATGTCAGCATCACAGGTGAAATCTATCTTCGGATCAAACAAAATTTAATGGTCGTTCCCGGTACGCGGTTAGAAGACCTGAACGAAGTCCAATCGCACCCGATGGCCATTGCCCAATGCCGAAAATTCTTCAGGGATTATCCGCATATACGGCTCGTAGAAGCCGCTGACACTGCACTCAGTGCCAAACATATCAAAGAAAAAAAACTGACCGATGTCGGGGCAATCGCCAGCAGCCTCGCAGCGGATTTATACGGCCTCGACATATTAGCCGAAGGAATAGAGACACACAAAAAGAACCATACCCGGTTTCTCGTTCTCCACAAGGAGACACCAAGTCGGCAATCCCGTCCGGGCGATAAAGTGTCTGTATGTTTCGCCACTCGGCACGAGGTCGGAAGCCTGCATTCCGTATTGGCGGTACTAGGAGCCTATGGTGCCAATCTGACAAAAATCCAATCCACCCCCATTATCGGAAAACCGTGGGAATATTTGTTTTATGTGGACTTTATCAGCAGCGACTTGGGCTGCCAATCGGCCATTGACGCGATTCAACCCATCACTACTTATTTTAAAATCCTAGGCATTTACCCACAAGGAAAACATTTCGAATGATACGACCATCAAAAAGGCTTGGCGAAGTCAAGGAATATTATTTCTCGACCAAATTGAGGGAAATCGCCTCCCTCAATGCACAAGGAAAAGACATCATCAACTTAGGTATCGGCAGTCCTGATATTCCCCCTCCACAAGAAGTGATAGAAGAGCTTCGTTTAGCGGCAAGCCAACCTGGCAATCATGCCTATCAAAGCTATAAAGGCCTTCCGGAATTACGCTCGGCTTTCGCCGAATGGTATCATACCTGGTTCGATGTCGAATTGGACGCTGATAGCGAAGTCTTACCACTTATCGGATCAAAAGAAGGCATCATGCACATTAGCATGAGCTTCTTGGATGCAGGAGATGAAGTCCTGGTGCCCAATCCCGGATACCCGGCCTATTCCGCGGTTACCCGTTTGGCAGGAGCCGTGGTTCGCAACTATGACTTGACCGCCGACCGCAACTGGCTCCCCGATTTGGACGCCTTAGAAAAAGAAAATTTGACGAAAGTCAAAATCATGTGGGTCAACTATCCACATATGCCGACCGGTTCGCGTGCTGACAATCATTTTTTCAAACGTCTCGTCGCATTCGGACAAAAGCATAGCATTTTGATTTGTAACGACAATCCTTATGCTTTTATCCTCCATCCGGAGCGTTGTTCCATCCTATCCATACCCGGTGCCAAAGAGACAGCTCTCGAACTCAATTCTTTGAGCAAAGCCCAAAACATGGCCGGTTGGCGGGTCGGTATGGTAGCGGGCAAAGAAGAATATATCAACACCATTCTCCGCTTCAAATCCAATATGGATTCAGGCATGTTCAAGCCCGTACAATTGGCTGCCGTCAAAGCATTGCGCCTAGGAAGTGAATGGTACGACTCCCTGAACCAAACCTATCGTGATCGTCGTAAAATCGTTTATCGAATTCTGGACGTTTTAAATTGCGAGTACGATCCATCGCATGGTGGCTTATTTGTATGGGCCTCCATTCCGGAAGGGATACAAGATGGATTCGAATTGGCGGACCGGGTGTTGTATGATGCCAATGTCTTCATCACTCCGGGTGGCATATTCGGATCTAACGGAACATCGTATATACGGATTTCACTTTGCAATACACTAGACATTCTTGAATCCGCCTTACGGCGAATTGAAAACGCCGATATTTTCTCAACTTCAAATCAGAAAGTATGACTGTCTCAATCGTCGGAATCGGTTTGATTGGCGGATCACTCGCCATCACCCTTAAGGAAAACGGTTTTGCCGACAAGATTATCGGCGTGGATATTTCGTCGGAAAATATAGATAAGGCATATCGCCGTAGACTCATCGACGAAGACATGAGCCTAGAAGATGCAATCAAAGCTTCTGATATCATTGTCCTATCCACTCCGGTCAATGCCATGATGTCTCTACTTCCTCATGTTTTAAATCAAGTAGACAAACAGGTGGTCATCGACATGGGCTCCACTAAAGAAAAATTGTTGGATGTAGTAAAGGAGCATCCCCAAAGAGGGCGTTATGTCAGTGCGCATCCGATGGCCGGAACCGAATATTCAGGCCCGGAAGCGGCGATTCCCAATTTGTTTGACAACAAATGCAGTGTCATCTGCGACCAAGAAGATAGTGACGAGGACGCGTTGAAAATCGCTTTGTCCCTGTTCGAATCAATACCGATGAGTATCCTTTATCTCGATGCGAAATCGCATGATGTCCACACGGCTTATATTTCGCATATTTCGCACATCAGTTCATTTGCTTTGGCCTTGACCGTCTTGGCCAAGGAGCAGGACGAAACCCGAATATTCGATTTGGCGAGCAGCGGATTCGGTTCTACCGTTCGTCTTGCTAAAAGTTCTCCGGACATGTGGGTTCCGATTTTTAAACAAAATCGGGACAATGTGTTAGATGTATTGGATGAACACATCAATCAATTGGCGCGTTTCCGGAGCATACTCATTAAAAAAGACTACGATACGTTTTACAAATTAATTCAAGAATCCAATCAAATTAGAAAAATTATTTCCTAGGGAATCATTTTATAAAATTCACAACTTGCAACAGCAAAATCATAAAGTCATCAATATGGATATCCAACCCATTTTCAATAAGAAAAATAATCAACCGGTCATTATCGCAGGCCCTTGTAGCGCTGAGTCGGAAAAACAAATCATGGCCACCGCAGAAGCATTAGCGAAACAGAACATCGATTTGTTCCGAGCCGGTATTTGGAAACCTCGAACCCGTCCGGGTTCGTTTGAAGGCGTGGGACGCGTAGGACTTCCGTGGCTCAAAAAAGTCAAGGAGGAAACCGGCTTAAAAGTCACCACTGAAGTCGCTAAGAAAGATCATGTTTTCGAAGCCCTCAAACATGGCATCGATGTACTTTGGCTAGGAGCACGTACGACGGTCAATCCGTTTTCTGTACAAGAAGTGGCGGACGCCCTCCAAGGAACGGATATTCCAGTAATGATAAAGAATCCGATTAATCCCGATCTTAAACTTTGGATCGGAGCCATCGAGCGGATTTACAATGCGGGCATCACTAAGGTAGCCGTCATTCATCGGGGTTTTTCCCATCATGGTGATTCTGATTTCAGGAATATTCCCAGATGGCAAATTCCGATTGAATTGAAACGTCAATTCCCCAACTTGGAAATCATTTGTGACAATAGTCACATTTGCGGAAGGCGCGACACCTTGGCGGCTGTCGCCCAAAAAGCGATGGATTTGGATTTTGATGGATTGATGACGGAGACTCATCCTGACCCGGACGAAGCTTGGAGTGATGCCAAACAACAAATCACACCGGAAACACTAAAAGGACTCCTAGGAAATTTAGTCATCAGAGAAGCGGATTTACAGAATGAGAGTTTCAAAAAAACACTTGCTCATTTCCGTTCGGAAATTGATGAGATTGATGCCGAGCTGCTCAATTTACTAGGAAAAAGAATGCAAATCGCCGACCAAATCGGACGATATAAAAAGGACAATAACATATCAATATTACAGTCCAGCCGTTGGAATGAAATCTTGGAGAAACAAGTCGTCAAAGGTGCCGAGAAAGGACTCAGCATGGGTTTTATGTCGAGTATGTTGAGGGCTATCCACCAAGAGTCTATCAATACTCAGGCTGAGGTGATGAAGGATTGAGTTAACGACTCTCTACAACGGCCGTAATCATCAAAGTACCGTCATCACTTTCCAGTTTTAATTTGAATTCGTCCGAAGAATTGATGCCGAGATTTTTGAACGGTAATACCACCCGTTTATTCCCGAAGGCATCATCAGTGTTGGAACCTTCGTCTTTTTCGGTCAACCCGGCGTACATCACGAATTCATATTCTGACAAGGCGTATTTACCATTGACGGGTTTCAATTCCACCTCCACTGGTGGACGGGTTTGATTGTTGACTTTATACTTCCGTCCTTCACTCATCGCTAGGGGTTGATCCCTTCTAGCCACAAAGACAGTGTTGGCTTTTTCGGCCTCGCCTTTTTTGCGAATGCCCATTTTTACGAGTCCATACACTTCCAGTTCTTTCGACATCCCATCTCTAACATCAAAAGCTTGGATAGATTTGGGGATAATTCGAAATGTTTTCGGGCCTACGGCATGGCGATCCGTTTCCGGTGCCGGACGTGGTCGCCTTTCTTCTCTTTCAGAAATTTCGGGTCTTACTTCTTCGGTCGTTTCGGGACTTTTATCTTCATCTCCTCCGAAAACGACCCAAGCGCCCAATACCATCGTCAATCCGATGAACATGCCCAAGATGGCGAATTGATACAAGGGGGTTTTCCGCTTTAGCGGAATTGTTTTTTTCTTAGGAACAATTTCATTTTCAAGAACCGGCTCAACGATGACGACAGGTTTCTCCGTTTCCGGCGTTTCCTCCAATACATCTAAAATATTGAGTAAGTCGTTGTTGATAACGGACTCTTCAACCGAACGGGCTTCGCTAGTCAATAAATTTTTGGATACTTTCTCTTCGAAGTTTTCGAATTTGGCGGAAAGAAAAACCGTCCGTTCATATGCATCTTGATTAGGATGGTTTTCTAATGTCGTCAACAATTCTTTTATCGCTTTTTCTATATCATTATTGGCGACTAATAGAAGCACCCTTTTCCTTAGTTCTTTCATTCCTTGTATACTTTTTATACTCAAGGATATACGGAAGAGTCGAAACTTGGGTTTCAA
>JAHDCE010000094.1:0-6034 GCA_020630045.1 Saprospiraceae bacterium
TACGCATTTTACTGCGTCTTCTCCGTTAAAATGCTCAAGGCCGTTTAATGAATTTCAATAGGTATATTGGGCGATTTAATGCGTTAATTTTTTGGGGTTATAATTCCAATACAAGAATTTTAAAATTGAGGGGCGTGTGGCCTTTGCCACACGCTTTCCTCTATAAAAAACAATACCTGTATACTGTACTTATCTATTGGGTTTGACATGCATCCTACTTTCTTGTAGGGTTTTGATGCCTTCTTCCGTTTCGCGTTTTACTTTAATCAGTTCGCCTTTTTCGTCGTAGATATTGTAGGCGGCGAAATTGTTGTCATCCAATGTGGCTAGTATGCGCATGGAGTTGACATCATAGACGTAACTGTTCATATTTCCATCGAATGGATGTACTCGGAAGTCGTCGAATTTCATTCCGATGAATTGGGGCTCTTCGGCATCACAACTCAAGTGGAAGGAGACGGTTCCGGCGGATATGTCCGGCATGGTAAAATCTGCCATGATGCGTTGCCATCCTTCTATAAGTTTCCCCTTGGGGCGGAACGTGAATTCTCCTGCCGGATTACCGGCTTCGTCAGCTATTGACACTTTCAATGCGGCGTTGTCGTACCCTAGGGTTTGAATGGGGGGCGGATTGGTTCCATCCAGTTTGAGCTGTGTTCCTTTTACCCAAACACTGACGACATATCTTTGTCCGGACTCCAATGCCAACTTGCCGGTTTCACTACATGCTTTCGGAATTTCCGGGTACTCTATTTCGGTTTTTGAATTGCGATAATAGTTGGGTAAACCGGTGTAATATTCAGCGTATCCTTCATCCAAATATTGCAAGACCGCATTCTTGGTAGTGGCACTAGAAAATGATTCTACACAAACCGCTTCATTATAGGGCGTAATTGTTGCCGAACCTACTGCTTCTTGACCTTTGGAGACCCCCATTGCGTACTTGCCGGTATGCCCTCCTTTGACCCTAGCGGTATAGCTCGCCGGACTGATAAATCGGATTTGCTTATCGCAATATTCATCTCCTGGATAGGGCTCAAAACTTTCGAAGGCGATTTCTTGATAACGGGCATTGGATGCCACGGCCGAGGCCAACATGTCATTGAAAGTGAACAAAGCCGCTGAATATTGATTTAAGGCATCCTTATTTTCCAATTCATTTCCGGTATCGGAGTACTTGGTCATCATGTTGGTACGCTTCCATTTGGCATCGATGGTGATTCCGTTTTGCCCCGTTTTTTCTTGCCATTCGAAGGGCTGATATTGAGTGTAATGTCCTTGGTCTTTTATGGCATCTTGTGTATAGTCCCGATCGACCATATAAGTATAGGACACCCAAGGTCTCCAAATCCCTTTTACACCTTTCGCATAGACATTTTCATATTGCGTTTCATTGCCGATGGTATTGCAATCATGCGCATCGGCTTTGGAGGTAAATATTTGGGTCGTCCCGGATACCAAAGCGACTGTAATGTCATTTAAGGCGTATTCGCAATTGTCATTTGATGTCACGGTAATATTTCCCGTAAGGGAATAGTCAGTCGGCTCCGACAAATCGGCGCAAGCCCCTTCGAATGAATGGGAAAATATTTGGCGGAAGCCATCATAATCAACACCGTCTGAAGATAGTGAAATGGTGGTTCCAACCGGAACACATGACATGTCCGATCCGGTGATTTCAAAATTGACGTCCTCCATACCACACATTTCCGAAGAGGTAATCATATTCAAATACAACATAGGATAGTATTTGATGACAGGATCGGTCAATCCTTCTATTGCAATATCCAATTCATCAGCGACGCCATTCATTCCGTTACCATCTCGGACGGGTTGACTGTTGACGGAAATTCCTACGGGTGCGGTCATTTCGATATCCAAATCGGCACAGTCTTCCACTCCTTGACAATCCAAGCAGGCGCTCGGTGCGGAACAGGTTCCGACCAGGGTAAATGTTTGATTGCCGAGTCCTAGGTCTTCGATGTATCCTTCATAGGTACAACCATTGTTGAGGGTGATGCTCAAGACGCCCATCGCGTATCGATATGAACAAGCGGTTCCATTCGACCAGAAGGAAGAAGTCCAATTGTCAGCCGTCAAACTATTGGTGGTTCCGTTGAATCCACCTGTTTGTTGCAAATCGACGTTGGATGTGAATTCCGGATTATCGTAATACCCCGGACCATTCAGGAACTCAGAACAACTTTCGACACCTAGGCCGGAGGCCGTACAACATTCTGCTTGGAAGGCGGTATCTTCTGACGAACAAGCGAAGCAATTCGATTTGTGTTTGTATGAAATACTTTCAACCGTTGTCCAAGGATCATCATCGGTGGCAAAAGGCAAATTGTTGATGACGATTTGCAAATCTATATTCTGTGAAGCGGGTGTCCAATCATTGTAGAAAGTTCCGTTTTCTCCATACCCCCCGGATTCAATCACAGTGCTACCATCCAATTTATGGATGAACTTGGTAGAAACTTCGATTACATCACATGGGTTGTCCGCCGTGCATTCAGCACTGACTGTTTCGGGATAATCACAATCCGTATTTTGATGCCAGACATCCTTGTACTTCATCGCAGAGGCATTGAGCACTTTGTCGAATGTAAATTGTCCTCCGGTTTCCTGCATATCCATTGCGGTAACGGAACCGATGCCCGCTCCTAGGAGGTTGCGATATCCGGAACGGATGACGGTCAAGGAGTTTATTCCCGTAAGGGTGAATGGTTTTCCTTCGAAATCCATGATTCCGATTTTGTTGTTTTCCACTCCGTACACATGTCCTACTTGGTCATTGTCGATGCCCGTGGCATCTATCCACACCTCATCTCCAAGGGTGAAATACTCGTGAATGTCGGTTTGTTGGATTTCTCCTTCGAATGCCGCCATCGGCGCTTCGAATTTCACACCGTTATTTTTGTATGCGGCTCCCATGCCTTCATACACCCACTCTGCCTTTTGCGTATAGTTGTACACAAGTTGTTTGTATTCGTTGTGTGTCCGGGTAAGTAGTGCTTGACCGGTCATCGCATCGTAGGCGATATTGCCTGTCGTGATGGTAGAGGTCTCATCCGTCACCTCCACTTCCTTGAGGATACCCGAACGATGAATGACTTTTTGCATGACCGCCGTCCTCACCTTTCGATCTTGGGTAGAAATATCTGATGGAAAAGGAATCGGAATCGGCAGGTTAAACGGAATACCGGGAACCGGAATCACACCTTCCAAGTTCGTATCGATCATCAAGTTTTCGGTGTGTTGGCGATCTTCTATCAGTTCGATAAAAACATCGGCATCCAATCCGATGATGGCATCTTCCATTTGACCATCGTCAGTGATGACTTGTACGTTGTTGTCCAAATTGCCATAATCATCCAATTGATAGTGATATTTGGATTCACTAACGATTTGGGAGTTTTCCGTGGAAACCCTCGTACTCGCCGGCGTTTCTCCATTGAAAATATACTGCCCGACCTTCTTGGGTCTTCCCGCCATATCATTGAGTACGATGACGTGTCCTTGTGAAAACATATTCCAGGTATAACGATCGGAGGTATTATTAATCGGATTAATGTTTTTGGTCACCTTCTTTTCTGACTTGTGCAAAGCGGTTGATTTCACTTGCACCGGAAAATCCTTGGGCGTGTAATATTCTTGTACGGTTATTGGTGTGGTTCCCCTATCGGAATATTCGTTTTCGGCGGTGATGCTTCGCATCGTTACTTGGCTGTAACCCACTGAAGCCGCCGGATAATATTGCGCCATCAAAGGTGTTTCGACATAAGAATGCGAGCGTGTCCATGACAATACTTTGTCATCCAATTTATAATAATCCATGTCATATAACGGATGTTCATCCTTGCCGACCCCTAGGGGTTCTTGCGCCACTCCACTACTAATGACCCTACCGGATTCATCTGTTGTGGTGTAATCATATACCATTCCGTATACCGATGCTTCTCCATTGGGATTTATTTCGTTCCAACGGTCTTCCATCGTTATTTTTTTGACGCGATGTCCACCACCTAATTTTTTGCCTTCCGGCTCCAGTAGCCGGATGACTGAATTTCCGTTCAGTTGAATTTTATCCCCCATACCCATTGAGAGGGCAAATAGTTCAGGGCCTAACATGGTTTTGTATCTGCTGATAAAAAGACCGAATACCGTTTCCAGCCAATTCTTAAAGTTAAGCGGACCTGAATATTGGTCACCCAATAATATATCTTTCCGCTCCGCCTCGATAAATGTTATTGCGGCTCTTTGAATGGGATTGGTTTTTCCAACGGTTGAAATATCCCTGTTTTTCAGGGTTACATAACCGATATTGTAATCACTCGAACCTGATTGTTTCAATACTCCATGTTTGTATTGAATATTATCTGCATCAGCAAGTTCTGCGAAGTCTTGAATGTACTCCCATTGCCCATTGTGTAAATCCACTTTTGTTTTGAAATAAATGCGATTTTCTTGACCTATATATTGAGATAAGAAACGGGCGTTTGCATCAGCTTCATCTATTGATCCATCTATTTTATTTTTTAATGGAAAATATATTCTAAAACCTAAATCGGAAGTTTTAGAATCTGCTTGTGCATGCTCTGGAGAATTATAAAACCGATCGGCGATAATACCCGGTGCAGTAGGTTTCACATCGCCTTCATTATTTTTTACCGGTTCTGTTTTCACAATATCAAACATCATCATCGCCCGGCTGTCTTGAACATAAGCGTAGTCGTCCGCTTCGTATTCTATTTGAATATTACTGCCTGTAGGTAGTTCGATATTCGTCAAATTCCAAGCGCTTGGATTGGAATTCAGCAGTTGGTTTTGCAGCCCCTTCCCTTCCCAATTTTGTTCGGAATACGGGAACTCATGTTTGTCATAAAAATTGGAATAAGCATCCACGTTTTTGTAATTGCCCCAACGGTCATAAGCATTTTTGTCGTAGCTCGGATTGGAGCTTCCGTAATCAAATTTATAGGCATTATTTTGGCCGTAGTCAGTTCCTTCATAAGTAAAGTACAATTCTTTGAGGGTCAACTTCCCTGACTCCCCATTAGGGATATTTTGGCACAAGGAATAATCATACCCGAAGTGAACTGTTTTCACCGGTGGTTCTCCCACATTTTTTCCCTGGATGGTGTAAAGGTCAATTTTATTCAACCTTTTCATTTTTTTACCGGAGCCGAAATTCGGTCCTCCGTTCCTAGCAGTAGAAGCAGCTACCGCATCTTCCCGAGTTCCCATTTGGAATTCGGCGACATGGGATTTCGTCCTTATGGATTTAAGGAAATATATTTCCTTTTTTCCTTCGGAATAATTACCCATGTCATCTTCATTTTTGGAATACAAGGCCGGAACATGGTTCGCATTTTCATATGGTGTCCGCCAATTGTAATCACCTCCTTTTTCATAATCGAAAATGACCCAGTATCCATGATCGTCTTGTGTAGGACCATCTCCCGTCAAATCCACATAATCATCGGATACGACATGGGTCAACAACCAAGTATGGACATAAGGTGGTAAATGTGTTTCATTGCGATATTCTTGACTTCTACTGATCGCTCCCGTCGCTTCTGCGAATCCTTTTTCGGGTTCGGGAACGGAGTTATCATTTTGAAGGGTATTCGGATCTACCGAAAACGTAACATCAGTTTGTTCAATATTATACACCGGTAATCCGTAAATGTATCGCATTCCACCGGACTGTAGTATTGATATTTCAGATACATGATGGCCTTTTACATAAAGTGGTGAAGGGCCAACATCCATGTTTTTAGAAAATCCGAATTTATTCGCTTCCGCAGCATTTAATGTTTGAATAAGTGTAGCACGTGAAGTCCTAGGATTTTCACGGTATAGGGCGTCAAGTTGGGCGACATCCGGAGTAATCGGAGATTCTCCCGCATTGGATTTTGCAAGCAGTCCCAAAGCATTTCTTTTGTCAGTCCGAACCCTCACCGGATTGTCTCCATCAAGGAAATCAACTAGCGAATTTTTCCGAACGGTACGTTCTCCGATCATCCTT
>JAHDCE010000094.1:6044-10251 GCA_020630045.1 Saprospiraceae bacterium
AAATGATAGGGTTCGAATCCTTTGGAATTATTATCAATATTATATCCTGTAACGTTTTTGAATTCATCTTCTAATATCGATTCCGGCCAAGGGCCTGTCGTCACTTCCGTCTTGGCTCTAGCAAGGGGGCCTCCCGCACTTATTCCCAACTTCCAAGCGGGGGGATCGGTAACACCGGTTTGCAATTCGAATTTACGTGTCAGGTTTTCTTCTACCGTGGCTTTAGGAGCCACGAAATTGATTCTGTCCCTGAATGCTCGGAAACTGCCACCAATGCCCTGTCCGGATACACTGAATACATCATAATTGTAAGAGGAGGGAGGTAGTTGTTCCGATTCAGTAGACACATTGGTATGGGTTCTATTAAAGTCCAACATGTCGCCGTCATCAGCCGCTTCGGTATTAAAATATCCGTATCCTTTATAGGAGGTCACTCCTCCGTTTCGAAGCGTCGAAGTAGTCGTATAACCATCCCAAGCCATCCATTTTCCGGATTCGAAGATGCCTGATTCGCTATAATCGAATCCAGCGCCACTGAATTGCATGGTCGTATTCCTGACCGGTGTAGGCAAACTTGGAAGACCTTGGATTAAATTGTGATTATATCCCATAGAAGCACCATGAGCATTCGAACCTAAAGAAAATCCACGTAAGCCTTGGATGGTATTCATATTTAAACCCAAACTACCTTGAACCAGGACTTCGTCCACTTCTTTACCACCTGTCAATCCCATATTCGGAGTGAACGCTCCCGAGTATGAGTCATAACTTAAACCTAAAGAAGCGGAAATTTGCCAATCCTTTTTTGCATCTTCAGGTGTCCAAGTGGGCAACCAAGAACCTCCTACATCGTAGCCGAATCCTTGCCTGTTATTCCATTTGAGGTGTACGTTTAAATTATAGTCCTTGGGTTCTTCGGATGAACTTGGAGAAGGGGTGGTTTCCGATGAGCCGGCTCCATCCGTATTGAATAAACCAAATGGAAAGCCTAAGGTTTCGGTCACCATTTTGGGTTGGGGAAGCGTTTGATTCACTCCCATTGCGAGATAATTACGTTGGTGCATTTTCTGGACGACTTCATCCCCTTTAAAGTCATCGGGCAATCCTCTCAATTGGCGGTTGACGGCTCCTACATTGAGCGTCCATCCCAGGCCGACCCAACTGGCTTCTTGATCCATATTGGCTCCGGATTGGTAAGAAAGATTGATGGGATAACCGCCATCCGGTCCAGGCACCGTCAACAATGGGATGTTGTAGGAAAAATTGCCCGTATATGGATTAACCAAGTCGGATGCGCCGGCTTGTGAAAATGATGCGAATTCCTGTTGTTTCGGACCTGAGGTCAGTGCATAAGCGGGTGTTTGCACCAGTGTTTGGAGAAATACGGCCAAACATATTGCCGCTAGCGTTTTGATGTGATTCGTTCTTAAATATCGTAACATGGTGATTCGGATTTATACTCGAAATTAAGTGGTTTGCAATTTTTTGACTTGTCCTTTTTTTTCCACTCCACTTAATTTCGAGTTGATTTACTTGATGGAAGCGAAAAGTTCCAATTCCATTGTTGATTTAATAAAATAGGGTCGTCCCAAACCAAGGAGAATTCATTTGTATTTCCTTTCGGGAAACCGAGTAATATTTCCTGAAAAGGAGCGAGACCTCCATTGGGATAGTATTGGATTAAGGAGCATGGGGTTTTGATACCATTTCCTTCGGAATAAAAGTCCATTCCGACATTTCCCATGAAGTAGGAAGACAATTTTTCCAAGGACATCCCTTCATTCGAATAAATGCGAAGTTTGAAAAGGTGTAATTGGCTTTCTCCCTCTTTAATGGAAGACTTCGGACAATCGCCCCTATTCATTCCGAACTGAAATATTTTCGGGTGCAAATAATTCATTTCCATTTTCACACCATTGTTTTCAATGACCTTTCGGAATGCACTTGCTTCGGAGTAATGTTCTTTTAAAAACTCGTTTTCTTCTATATTTTCGCTACATGAAGTCCCTGCGAAACATAGGACGACCAGGGCGAATAATATTCGACTCAAAATTTTCATGATATTGATTTATGGATTATCGGATGAACCGGCTAAATCTTAATGCGTAGCATTTGTTTTTCTCCCTTATCGTTTTCCACTTGAAGGATGTAAAAATTGCCCGCCACTAATTCGGACACATCGATTTTAAACCGATTGGTTCCGATAATTTTTTCAGCGTTACCGGTTTCTATATTCGACAAATTACCGGCAGGTAAGGTAACTTCCTGATAAGAATTTTGGAGATCGAATAATTTAATATTCAAGCTACCTGATTGATACTCTTCATTAAAAATAAAGTAAATACTCAGGTTACCATCTTCGTCTTCCTGTGCCGGAAAATAACTTCCGTCCAATTGGGATTGTAACGATGCATACTGTTTCAATTCCCGCTGTACACAAGGAGCGGAACAAGAAACATCCTTAATCGCTGTATTTTTTTGTTCGATCAAGATATCCGTCAATAAATTTTCGGATTCGTTCACTTCGTATTCGTGAAGGAGGGTACTGTTGAAATAAAGTTGAATTTTATTCCCTACCCTAGCCACTCTTAATCTATCTCCTATGCCGATGCCTTCGGGAATTTCTACATATCCGGGCAGAACAACTTTATTTTTAATAAAGAACAATCGTTTGCTTCGACACCAGATACCGTATTTCGGAGCTATTTTGATGGAATTGGGGGTTTCGCTAAATCCAACCCTTATATTTTGAGGCCCTTGTACAAAGGTCACCTCCATCCAACCATCTTGATAAGGACTCAGTTCATTATTGGAATGAGCACGGGCATGGCTTCCCCAATTGTCATCTCCATCCTTGGCCAAACCATCATCTTGAATGGTTAAGGATCCTCCTACTTCAGCCCAGTCAATTACATAAGCCACATGAGCTTGATATACATGTTCGACAACAGGTCCGTCCATTACAGAAACAGAATATCTTCCCGGAGCTAGGTTGTCAATCTTATTCGTTTTATTCCCGTTGTTCCATTGGAATGTTTTGCCGGGAAAAAGAGAGGCATCTATTTCAATAGCACCACCTTGGAGTTGACCACAAGGAATATGCGTGACATCAAATACATCCGCATCTGTTTGTGCGGTAATAGTCCAAGGGAATATTATCAATATCCCTAGGACTCCAAGTATCGTTTTCCATGTTTTTTGTTTACTCATTTTCTGTACTATTATGATGGGTGATAAATTCAATTTCGTTTTCCGTCCCTACAATTTTGACAGATGAAATACAATCATTCATCAAGGTCTCCAATTCAGGGATTTCTATCAAAGCGGTATTGCCATTCATTCGGAAATCAGATGCACCGGAATGGGAAGAGATGGACAACTTTACCGATTTTAATATGGTAGAGTCAGAGGCAGATAAAATATCAACCCCTAGGCTGTCCACCATAGAAACATCCTCGAGTGTTACTGCTAAAAAATAGTGTACCTCCCCTTCTAACAAGGCATCAAAAGCTTCCTCGGAAAGGGATTCTGACAGGCTATCCAGTTGTGGGATTAGAGCTTCATCCAAAATATTTTCGGTAACGATGGAAACTTCCAAGGGGGGACTGATTTGGCACCAAGCATATTTGGAAAAAGAAAATAGGAAAAGGAAAAAAATGAAAGGTTTCATTTTCAATTGGGTGATTGGATTCATGTTTTTTATTTTGTTGTGAAGCGGATAAAGGGTAATTTCCCCTTTGTTAACACCCTTATGTTCTTAATCAGAATGATTTGTTACCCATCACCACCACATTTTTTTTAAAATCATGAAAAAATTGATTCTCTTCATCATAATCGGCATGATGATTTCCAGTTGTTTTTTACAAAAATCGGGGATAAACATTACACTCATCAATGAAACCAACGAAGTCATCCATCATGTGCGTGTCACCACATCGGACAATCAGGCCTCAACTATGGTTTCGGAATTAAAATCTCAAGGAAGGGTAACACTTCACCTTGACATGGGTACTGTTATTCAGACGGATGGAGATTACATTCTATTTTTCCGAAGGAGTTCTCAAGATGAATATGAAAATTCTTTTGGATATTATACCAATGGCTACCCGTTAGAGAATGAATTGATATTCACAATTCAAAAGGACACCGTATTATTCAATAATAATTAAACACATGAAAAATTTATTTTCAGCATTCGGATTTATTT
>JAHDCE010000706.1 GCA_020630045.1 Saprospiraceae bacterium
TGGTGGTTTTCTTTGCCAAGTTGGTACAAATGAATGATTGGAAAATATATTGAGGATGGAAAAGTCATTTATGCTATGACCTAAATGACTTTTCTGAATTTAAGTACCCAGCCATGAAAATCATTATTCGATTACTTTTGGCCAAGTACTTACAAAAATAGTCAGTTTGTAAAGTTCGTCCCCATTTTCATTGCTGATTTTTTTGACGAACTTGCCTTCATGAAAAATAATGGCATCAAAAAGGTGAATATCCTGAAATCAAAAGGGAAGAAAATTCTGGATGAGGAAGATTTCGTAGCAACTGAGCGGCCATTGGAGATATTGCTCGGTCAATCGGGAATCAGCGGACGGGACTATCTGCCCTACTCCGTCACCTTACGGACGCCCTCGGACGATTTCGAATTGGTTATCGGATTGTTGTTTGCAGAAGGCATCATCCAATCTTCGGACGACATCTCTTTGATTCGATATTTGGAACAAGGTTCGGAATTGGCGGGCGACTCCATATTGGTGGAGTTGAAGGATTCCGCTTTTTTCCCTTCCGGGAAAAACAGGAATTTATTGTCCAATACCGCTTGTGGAATTTGTGGCAAGGCTTCCTTGGCGGAAATGCCCCCCTTGCCATTTCCCGTAAGGGAAAAATCCAAGCATAAAATATCTATTGAATTGCTTACAAGATTACCCAAGCACCTAGCCCGACCGGAATCATTATTCGCTTTGACGGGAGGCATCCATGCTACGGCCATGTTTGATTTGGACGGCCGATTGATGGTCATCAAGGAAGATATCGGAAGGCACAACGCTTTGGACAAATTAATCGGTTCGGCTTTGAAACAAAGCTTGTTGCCCTTGGACAATCATATCATATTATTGAGTGGGCGAATCGGTTATGAGTTGGTTCAAAAATCGTTGATGGCCGGTGTTCGCATATTGGCGGCACTAGGAGCACCATCCTCCGCAGCGGTAGAACTCGCCGAAGAATTCGACATGACGCTCGTCGGCTTTTTGAAGGAGAGTCGGATGAATGTGTATTCGGGGAGGGAAGGAATTGCCCACTGACCAATCACTCCTTCACAAACGACCGAGCCTTCCCTACCCGATGGCCGGAGATGTCTTTTATGGAAATAAAATACAGTCCCTTATTCCAATTCGAAATGGGGATATCCAACTTGCCATCCATTTCGTATTGATATAAGAGTATGACAGGGATTTCATATTTGCAAAACCCATTTAGATAAAATAAGATACAAAAAAGGAACGATATTCCAACCGTTCCTTTTCAAATATCTCATTGCAATTCTATTAATATCAAGACCGCTCTTCCCAAACCATACACAATCGGATAATGGTTTCGACGGCCTTTTCCATGTCTTCGATACAAACATATTCTTCCTTGGAGTGGAATGCCATTTCTCCGGTGAAAATATTGGGACAAGGCATGCCCATATAGCTCAGACGTGAACCATCTGTTCCTCCCCTAACACTCCCCGGAACCGGCTCTATGCCCGTGCGACGAATCGCCTCTACCGCATACTCCATGATTTCCGGAGATTCATCTAGGATGTCTTTCATATTGCGGTATTGTTCCATGACTTCGAACTCGTAAGTCGATCCCGGATATCCTTTCAT
>JAHDCE010000095.1 GCA_020630045.1 Saprospiraceae bacterium
TTTCCGTTACCGGAAATCTATTTCAAGGTGACGGAGTCTTCGGATTGAATGTTTTTTCTAGTACAATGGCTGAAGGTCAGAATGTAATTCAAACTATTTCTGAAAATACATTTGATGGGTTTTCATCTAGTCTTATTTTCAAGGACTACAATACAATCGGTTTTGAAGTGGAGGTGGCCTGTAATAAATTTGAGAATAATGCCTCTACAAACAACAGTATACTGATTAACAACTCGAACATCAATGCTCAAGGAAATGCGGCGCTACCTGTATACAACCAATTCTTTTTAGATGTGTCAGAACCAGAACCAAAAACGGATATTCGTATTGTTCAAGCCAATGGCCCGGCTTCCTTAGCAGCTTACAATTATCCCGATTGTTCTTTGGCTGATTGTAATAAATATCGCCCGGAAATATCAGGAGCTAGTAGTTCTTTCAGCCTTTTCGAAGTTGCCGGGGCGGGATTGCCCACCGGTTGTATGGGGTTAGGTGAAAGATTGGCGGGGAATCAAATGCAAAACTCCTCCCTTACGGATGAATTCAACATCTTCCCCAACCCGACAAGGGGACAATTAACCGTTGAATTCAATAATTCAGATACCGAAAAGACATTGGAAATAGTGACAATGGATGGAAGGCTTATCGGGGGCAAAATCCTTGATAAATGGACCTTGAACACCACCTTGGATTTGAAAGGGAATCCTGTAGGTGTCTACTGGTTGAAAATCACATCCGGAGACAAAACGGAAGTGCGTAAAATCATCCTTTCCAGATAGTCGGAAACCAAATGAATACCCATTTGACGTGGAAAAAGCAAAAGAGCTTTTTCCACGTCAATTTAAACGGGGATACAGCCCGTTTTCCTTGGAAAAGTAACGTTTTTGGCATACCTTTAGATTCCCTTCTTTTGTGACAACTTATTTTATACAAGGTAGTAGAATCTAATGGCATATCCTTTTGACTGGCAACTGGCTTTCAACAAGGCGAAGGAAAATGATAGGACATTATTGGATGAACATTTCAAAATGGCTTATCAACAATTCCTTTTCCCGAATTTGATTTCCAAAACGAAAAATCCGGACACGGCGAATGAAATTTGTTCCATCGTCATTTCAAAATTTTGGGAAAGGTTTTTCCTCGACGGAGAACCACTTCCCGAATCCGTAGAAAATTACTTGTTCGTCATGTCTAACAATGCTTTCTTTTATCATGCTAAAACCCAGCAACGGAAAATGCAAAAAAGCGTTTCCGTAGCTCCCGAAAACATGAACTTTGTTTTCAATAGTTTACAAGCGGAAGAAGGGACGGATCTTGAAAGACAGGAAATGCATGTGGAAAAAGATCGCATGTTCTCCGCCTTGGAAATCGGAATGAAAAAGTTGAAGGAACCTTGCCATTCATTATTGAAGGCGGTCATTTTTGAAAAAAAACGATTGAATAAAATCCATGCTGATTTTGGAATTCCTACCCCGAATGCCGCGTCAAAAAAGAAAAACCATTGCTTGGATAAACTGAGGAAAATCGCGTATCTCGAATTAGCGAACCTGAAAAACCGAACCGATGGCTAAATTAAACGATAACGAATTATTACAAGTACGGCGATTCTTAGATTTCGATTTGTCCGGTACAGAACTCGAAGCTTTTATGGAACGCTTCGAATCCGACCCGGCCTTTGCCAAAGAAGTCGATGAATACTCCGGAATATACAAAAGTGTAGAAGCGTTAAAAGTCCAAGACGCTCCTTGGAGCCCGCCCGAATTACCACCACATTCCCCGAAAGGGGAACCCGCAACCGACAATGTCGGAAGCAGCCGTGGAAGTCAAGGTTTGATGAAAGTATTGTTGCCCTTGGCTTTAATCGTCGGAGTATTGGTCGGCGGTTGGTTTTGGATGAACAGCAGCACTGAAGTCGAAACACAAGAAGTGTTCGCCGCTGTTGAAACTTACACCAAAAAAATATCCGGTGATGTGGTTCGAGGCGACGGTACTTTCGATCCCTCAGCCGACGAGGGATACAAATCCTTACAAGGGATTTTAGCCGACTATGAATCCGGTAAAGACAAGGACGCTTTGAACAAAGCTCAAGCATTGTTAAATGATTCTCAGGATGTTTCGGTTCGCGAATTGGCCCATTGGTGGGTGGTAAATATTTATTTAAAACAAGGGAATGAAAATGCCGCTGTCGCGGAATTAAAAAGAATACGCGAAAACGGCGATTATAACTCCAACGAAAAAGCGACTCAATTTTTGAACGAACTGGGTGTTTCCGATTAAATCGGAACAACCAATTAAAATAAATTTCAAATGAGAAGTCTAACATTATTTATATTATTTGCAATCATCATGTTTGCAAATACCACACTTGACGCCCAAAGGGGGCGTAGCGGAGATATGGGAGATGGAGACGGTCGCGGCGGCGGTGGCGGTCATCTAACTATGTGTTTGGAAGAGAATAGATATTCTTTTACAATTCTAGGAAATGAATCACGTGATATAACAATTACAGACATACGGGTCGGGCTGGAAGACCCGAATAACCCGGGAAGCATTCTTTGGTCTGAGGTGTCAAATATGGAAATCAATACAGTACCTCTGGGTGAGGTGCCTCAGGCTAATGATGATTATGTAACATTACCCCACTTGCTACCTAAAAGTGAATTCGAATCTGTACCTACCATTGACGGTTATCTTCATCATCGTTTTTATGTGGGAGTTTATTTTCAAAATGATTTACTCCATTATTACCCAACTGCTAGCTATGGGGGTGGAAATGATACGATAGAAGTTCATTTAAAAGTGGATTATAGTTTGAATGCAGGTGATCCCTTGACTTTAACTTCAACCGAATCGACTTTACTTAGATCTAGTTGTCATCCGCGTGGTTGTAACCGTTTGGTGAGAAATGGAACTTTTGATACTTCTTTCGCTCCTGATGTTGACGATTTTTGTAATGAATATGTTTATGATTGGTCGGCTTCACATGGTCGTCCCAAGTTGATTGAAAATGGCGGTATCAGCGGAAATGCAGCTAAGTTGCGTGTGCAAAAAATGACCGATTCCCAGGCGGCTAATAATGAGGCACTAGGACAAGGCATCAAAACGGATGTTTACGCAACTTCCGGCAATTATTTGTTCTCCATGTATAAAAAAACCTTGAATGGATCTAACAAGACCAGAGTGATTCTTGGAACTGACGAGGAAGGAAGCCGTGCGAACTCCCCACAAGACCATTTTTGGACGGCGGGCGGTTGTGCATTGGAAAACCAAGCCGTGCAAAATACCAATGGTGCAGTGACCATTTTCGAAACTCCGAATGTTTGGGATGAACCTGAATTTCGCAGATATATCGGAAGAGTGGAGGTGCCGGAAGGATTACTTGGAGCCGCTCCGGATTATGAGTCCTTATTCATCTATCCATCGGCAACCGGTAATTCGAATAATGCCGCAAATATTCAAGTCGCCCATGTGAATCTTGTCAAAGATTATTTTGTTTCGGGCGGCCGTTCATATGATATCAAAACGTGCGTCAATACCTTTACCCTAGGACGGGAACATTTGTATTCGCTCAATAATATCAAGTACACTTGGACGAACCTTTCGACCGGTGAGATTTTAGTTGAAAACTCCTCGTCTCCCTTATTGGTGTTGAGCAATGAATTGGGAACCCATCATTATCGTTTGAGCCGAACTTTCAGTTCGATTAACGATGCTTACGAAACGCAAATTTACGGAGGTGCGCTTGTCGCAATGGATTATGCGATTACCTTCCGTTGTGATGATGGCCCTACCTTTCCTGTAAACCGTGGAATAGTAGAGAATCATTCTTCTATTAAAATGGATATCGAAATAAGTCCGAATCCAAGCAGGGGAATCCTTGATATCGCCTTGGACTTGAATACTGAAGAAGACCTGATGGTCGGATTGTATGACTTGAACGGCCAATGGGTTCGAGATATCACCGGTGCGAAATCGGCTTCCCGTTTGGAAGTGACGACTGATATTTCCGATTTGCCGAATGGCATATATTTTATACGCGTTGTAGGAAAGGAATCGCTCCATACCGAAAAAGTCATTTTGTCGAAATAATCCGATATTCAAAAAATCGTATTTGAACATACGGATAATACCTCGCCCGGTTTTCATGGAGAAAACCGGGCGTTGTTATATATTTATCATTCACCTACTTGAATAAGGTATGAATGATGCTTGTTTTTTCAGATGTTTTTTAGTGGCCGGCATGTTGTTTTTCGGGCTTGCTTCCATGAGTGGACAAGGTGCGGATTGCTCCAAAAAAACACTCGGCGCCAAGTGGAAATCATTCGAAACCCCGTTTAACAAAGGACAGCATCAAGAAGTAAATCGTATTTGTCGAGACCTTTTGCCTTGCGCCCAAAAGTTGGATGAAAATTTTAGTGTGGCGGCGGCTTATTTATATATCGGTTATTCCGCTATTAGATTAGATTCTTTGGATGAAGGATTTAATCAATTAAAAGAACTGGAAAGGTTTTTACCTGAATTAGAATTGGAACCGCTAGATAAAGATTATATTTCATCAGGCTTGAATTTCGCACTAGGAAGATATTATTCAATTAAGGGATGGGATGAGCTGGCGATTTCCCACTATAAAGAAACCATTGATATCTTACTCGAACAAGCCGGGTTGGACAAAAACGGAAAAATCAATTTCAAAAAGGTAGGTGCCGATTTTGCATTCAAAGAGTCTTTTCCATTTAATAATTCAGCAGTCTCTTATATTTATTTAGAAGACTATGAAAATGCATTGAAATATTATGCACTGGCCAATGAAGTGGCCTTGAATAGAAACGTCGATTCAAAATCGAATACCTTGGCTTGGCAATATCACAATATGAGTCGTTGTTATGTGGAATTAGAAAAGGAAGAATTGGCGATTTCATATTTTAATAAGGGAATGGACATCTTGAAAAAGGTGAGTGATAAAGAGTCATTCAAAAAGATAGCGACTTGTTATGGGTTTAAAAATATGGCTCTTTTGTATTTGAATAAAAAAAATCCTGAAAAAGTCGAGCATTACTTAAATTTAGCAGAATCTTTACAAGTAGATCATATCGTCAATCTTCCTCTTGCTAGGTATCGGGTCAAAAACTTAATCGCACAAAAAAATTATGATGGAGCCTTGGTCGCTCTTGAAACAGTCAAGGCGATGACAGTAAAATATACCGGGGAAAACCATCCCGAAATGGCAAGGTTTTATTTACTTCGGCACCAGTTGTTTTTAGAACGGGGAAATCTGAATAATGCACGGGTGGAAGTAGACAGGGCTATAAATGTTTTAGCGGGAAGACAAGGAGCCAACTGTCGTTGCAATGAATTTAAACCCGCCGATTTTTTTGAAAAAAAATTAGCCCTTACCGCCTTGTCAGAAAAAGCGAAATACATGGAAAAAGAATCCATGACCGCCGCTAATAATTGCTATTACTTAGCTGATGCCTTAATACAGTCGCTTCAACATGAATTACTTGTGGACGAACTGTCCAAGTATAGTTTGGCATCCATGTCTAAGGACTTGTACGAGAATGCCATTGAAGCCTCCTTGAAAAATAATGATGAAAAATCAGCGATTGCATTCTCCCAGAAAAGTAGGTCTACGGTTTTATTGCAACAAGTCAGACAAAGGCAGGCAGCCAAGGCCGCCGGCATCCCCGAAGAGATTTCGTCCAAAGGAAAAGAGTTGAAAATTAAAATTCATCAGTTGCAAAAAAGTAGGGAAGAGGCATTGATGAATAAAGATATAGATGAGTCGGAACGACTAGGAGAAGAATTGGCACAATTGGATATCCAGTACCAACAATTGATTGAATCCATTGAACAAGATTATCCGGTTTACCGAGATTTTAAATTCAATACAAAATATATTTCAAATAATGAATTGCAACAAGAAGCCCGAAGAAAAAATGCCGGTATTTTTGAATATTTTTTAGGAAAAAAACACTTATATGTCTTCTTTTGGAATGGTGAAAAATCAATGGTCGTAAAAAGAGTAATAGATGAATCTTTCAGGGCTTCCATACAAACTTTAAGGCAAGGGCTTTCCAATCCGGATTTTACAAAAGAAGGATTTGATACATTCGTGAACGCTGCTTATGAGGTAGGACATTCCGTTTTTCCGGAAGCGTGCTTGAAGGAACTGGACGGAGAATTTCAACGCCTGATTATTATACCGGATGAAGAGTTGAATTTAATTCCATTCGAAACACTGTTGTTGGAAAAAGAAGAACACGAATCAACCGCTTTTCATAAACTAAAATACATGGTTAATAAGTACGATATATCGTACTTGTATTCATCCGATTTATTACAATATGAAAGTTCCAATGCATCGGTGAAAAATGATTTTTTGGGAGTCGCTCCGACCTTTCGGGATTCTACCCTAAACCCCTTGCCATTTAATATGGAGGAGGTCGATAAAATTGCAGCCGGTTTTGATAAAAGTCAAATCTTGAACCAAACAACTGCGACCAAAGATTTAGTGCAAGAAAAAATCAAAGATTGTAGAGTCGCGCACTTTGCTACTCATGCCGAATTCAACGATATCCTTCCCTTAGACTCACGAATCGAATTGAACGACCGTCCCTTATTCATATATGAATTGTTTTCGTTGGAGCACAAATTGGATTTGGCGGTACTCAGTGCTTGTGAAACAGCCTTGGGAGAACGCAAAAAAGGGGAGGGAATGGTTTCCCTTTCACGTGCGTTTTTTCAATCCGGTTGTCCGAGTGTAGTCGCCGGACTATGGCAAGTATCCGACCAAAAAACCGGGGAGTTGATGTCCTTTTTTTACGACAATCTGCAAGATGGTTTCGCTAAAGATGCCGCCTTGGCCAGTGCCAAACGGACATTCATCAAAGAAGCTACCATTCGCAATGCACATCCGTTTTATTGGTCGGCTTTTGTATTGAATGGTTCATCCGATCCATTATCCGATGGTGTTTGGGGGAATCAAATGCTCATCGGACTGATCGGATTGGCATTGATTCCTATTCTCTTGTTCTTATTTTTCCGAAAATTCCGGATACGGGATTAATCCCGTTTCAATAATTCCAGTGCTTCTTCTGTCGAAGGGAAATCTTCTTCTATAATAGCGTTCAGGTACTTATCCACTTCCTTGTCCTTACCAGCATCCAAGTTCAAATAAACAAGCCACCAAAGCGCCGCATCTTTCAAGTTGGATTGTTTTTGGGACAAGGGTTCGAAGACCTTTATGGCTTCCTTTTTTTGACCGAGTTGGACAAATGCCAAACCCCGCAATAAATTTAGTTCAGGCGTTTGGGCATCTTGCGTAGCGAGAATGACTTCTTCATATTTCTTTTGTTCGAATTGGGTTAAAATGGCATTACCGGGTACATCCATCGCCGACCGGACCGAAGATAAATCCAAGCCGTCCATGTTGATGGAATTCACCGCCATATTTTCGGCGAAAGCCACCGGGTCTTTCATGCTTTTATCCTGATGGCCGCCTTCAGTGTACCACCAATAAGCGAGTGTTCCCAGAACTAAAAAAATAAGGATACCGATACCGATTCCCCTAGGAGGAATCCCCTTAGTGGGCGTTCGTTCTTCCGTCGGTTTTTTTAAATGTTGGGCAAAGCCTTCCTTTTTTTGATCTAAAAAACGGCCATACCCCGGAATAAACGCTTCTTGAGAAGTGAGGTGAGCGGTTTCATATTGGTCTACCGCTTCTCGGAAGTCCTCATCCGAATCGTACTTTTGTTCAAACGCTTCCAGCTCCGAACGATCCAAGTCCATTTCAAAGAACCGATCTATCATTTTGTATTCTTTCTCTTTGATTCCCATAATCTTCTTTTTTGGAATTTCTATTCTACTCCTTTCATTTGATTGAGTTCCACGAAAAATAGCTTGGTCAGTTTTTTAATGCACCGTTTCTTCTTTTCCACGATGGCTTGATAACTGCCGGTATAACCCATTTCGATTTTTAAGGATTTTAATTTTTCGCCTTCAAATACATTCCGTTCGATGAGTGTTTTGCAATCATCACACAATTTGCCGATGGCAGTGGACAAAGACCGAAGTTTTCGATTTTCGGATGTCTGACCATCGACGGATTCTTGTCTGTTCACATACATGTTTTCTTCAGATAAACCCTTGGCGGAAAAACCAAGGAGCGTATCATCCAATTCAACGGTTTTGAGATTGGATTTTCGATTGTCCTTTCGTTTCAAATCCAAGAAATTGTTGCGTGCCATATTGTGGATATATCCTTTGATATTCCCTTTCGGCAAATGCTCTTTTTTCAAAATGAATCGTTCCCAAAATTTAGTCATCGCATTCAGGAAAACCTCGAATGCCATTTCTTCGGATTGGGTCACTTTCAACAACTGCCATTTAAAATCCGCATCATACAACGGTTGCAACAAAGCGTTGAAGGGAGCTTCGTTTCCGACTCGGCCCTCATTTACGATGTGGTTCCAATCATACTTGCCCATAGGCTCATTATGTCTTTGTTCATTCATCGGACTTGCGCGGTTTCCGATGTCAAATAGCTATTCAATTTTCAAGCGCTCTCAATCAAAACAACGGAGGATTTTATGAATATAAGCCGAGGGCTGAAAATTTTTATAATAGACATCGGAATTCCTACTTGGTGACATCGGAATTCCCCTTGTACAATAGACATTATTACGAATTAGATTGTATGGCTATAATTGATCTTTCATCCTCACTCTTCTTCATGTACTCATCATGGTAGCTACGGCTACCAGATTCCGTGCATTCATCAATTGAGAATAAAATCTCTAATTCTAGCTCTCATAAAAAACAATTCGTAATAATGTCTAATTTGAGTATAAATGTCATAGGATAAATCAAATGGAGGGAACTTGGTGTCAAAATGAACAGGAAAATTATTTTTTTCTTGTTCGTTTTGACTCATTTTGAATGTGTTATGATCTTTGTTGAGATTTTTTTCAATTTTCTTTTCAAGAAGGCCATTGTTTTTTGAAAAACCACCGTCGTCTAAGATGAAGGATAGGTATATCTTTATCAGTCACAGGCCTTGTTCACGAATACCGATCCCTCCATTATTTATTTTCAACTTTGAACAAGCCCTATTTTATCACATAAATAGAAAACAAAATGAGACAATTACTCTATTTTTCATTGCTCACCCTTTTTTCTTTATTCCAATTTTCAGGAAATTTAATTGTCGCTCAAACCGGGCGTCCGCCAATTATTATCATGAGCAACCAAGGAGGTGACTCGGGAGGAAAACTCTGCTATGTACATGATCGTGATTTTATCTACGTCCCTATTGAAATGATCGTTGGAGAAGGAAATATTATCACGAGTATCAGTTTAGAATTTACGGAATCCAATGTGACACTTCAACCTTATACTATTTTCCATTTTGATGGAAACGTCGCCAACTTCCCATTGGATGTGGATCATTACATTGATAACTTGGGAATGGGCAATAATCCGCACATATTCGGAACAGGTCCCGTCTTCACGTTTTTGGAGAACGAATTGATTTTTAAAATTCCTTATTCAGAGGACTGGTCAGAAGGTAGTGTTGAATTCCCTGACATTAATTTCAATATTCATTTGACCCACAATTCTCAGGGAGCCTTGGTCGAAACGACCCTTGTAGAAAATTACTGTGACAATGGATTCAGGAGTGATGAAGAAGATGGTGGTAAAAAACGATTGATGGGCAATACCTCACCTGTAGATATCCTCGTCGCACCTAACCCGACCAAGGACATGTCCACCTTGACATTGAATTTGGAAAAATCGGTGACCAAGTCCACGATTTCCATCATCTCTATGGATGGAAGAGAAGTTCAATTGATAGAAGGCCCCATGGATGCCGGTACGCAAGTCGTTGAAATTCCCGCCAGGAAAGCCCCCGGTATTTATTATATAAAAGTCATTTTGGACGGCGAAGTCCATATTAAAGAATACGTCGTTCTTCCTAGTAAGTAATCAACATTTATTATGATTTCAAACCGCATACCCACCGGGTATGCGGTTTTTGATTATGTTTTAAAATGGTCTATTTTTAAGGTGATTTTTAGTGAAAATCAAAATTACTTTGTTTCCAGTGTAATAGATGTTATCACGAAATTTTTTGTATGAAAGACAAATTGTTATTTTGGGAA
>JAHDCE010000096.1 GCA_020630045.1 Saprospiraceae bacterium
CGACTATGGATAGTTCGGGTTCATTTGAACTGGGGTATGATCCGGATGATTATCGGAAGTCGCTCCAAGAAATGGGACGTCAGTATGCTTCTTGAACAAGTTCGACAAAAATCTGTATAAGGGAGAATTGAATTTTGAAGAGAGGTAGCGAAATGATTTTAAGGCTTCTGTATGAAAAAAAATCCCCTGCCTTCGAGTAAGAAGACAGGGGATTCGATTCCTTTTCCGAAAGGAAAAGATTAGAAGCTGATCGCGTATTTAACCAACAATTGTTGAGTAAAGCTAGGCTTGCGAACCAAAGCTCCACTCAATCCGCCGGGAGCGTCGCGGTCAGTTTCCTGAACGGCTACGTCCCAGTCATAGAACAAGTTGGTCGTCAATACGATTTGAAGACCTTTGTAGACGTTGAAAGCAGTTTCAGTACTCCAGTCTGTATCGATGTGGGTTTTGTAATTCGGGTTGTCATCTTTTTTCGCACCTTGTAGGTAGTCGAAGTAAAGAGCTAGGCCGGTTGCGAATACGATTCTTGCGTTACCATCGCCATCTTCCCAGAATTTACGAGTGTACTTAGCATTTAACAAAGAACCGAAGTTGAACAATGTATTGTCGAAATCAGAAGCGGTTCTCCAAGGGTTACCGTGTACAGAAGTACCAAGTCCCATTCCGTCGCCGTCGATAGCTTGGTCATCAGCGATAGCGTCATCAGCTACAACGATCATCTTGATAGCGATTGGTGAGTAGTACAAGGAGAAGTTTTCGTTCGGCTTATAGTCGATACCAATAGAGTAAGTGATTTGAGCCGGAGAGAAGAACTTTGAAATCGGGTCGATATTGGTGTCAGTGATATCTTTCAAGTAACTTCCTGCATATGTCTGGAAGATTTGGCTCAAGAAAGACAATTGAGTTGCAGCATACCATTTTTTGTTTTCGGTGATAGCGTATCCATACTTGGTATCGAAACGCAATTCATCAATGGCTTTTTGCCAAGGTTGCTTAATGTCCGGGTTAAACAAGAATTGTCCACCACCCAATTTTTGAACACCCACTCTCCAAGAAGCGGAATTGTCCCAAGCGTGCTTGTCTTTTTTCCAGTTACCGAAAACAGTCAGAGCTCCACCGAGTCCGATGTTGTCCTGACCGGCACCCACTTTAGGGTTGATTTGTAAAAGTTGTGTCAAGTCGAGTCCGACGCCGAGTCCGACATCCCAACCTTCTTTAGGGGCTTCGTCTTGGGCGAATGTCGTCGCACAAGCAAATACGAAAAGAGCGAACAAGATTGTAATCTTCTTCATTACAAAATAGTTTTTAGATTATTAAATATTAATTGAATGATTAGTCGTAGATTTCAACTTCGGATTCCATGAACCTGCTCATGGGAATAATGATTTTCCTACCTTCTTCGGTGAGTATGGTGACAGAAGTGCTGTCCATTTCCATCACCTCTCCTTTAAGGTCTTTTATTTTGATGACCTCACCTACATTGATTTTCTTTTTGGTAAAGAAAGATGAAAGCAAACTGCTGGTCACACGCCAAGAAGCGATACCATAAGAAACGGCGAAAGCAACAACGATTCCTCCGATGATGAGTGTTAGATTTTGGGTCATGAATTCGGTGGCGACTCCGGCTTGTTTGAGTGCACTCATGACAACGGTTATGAATAAGAAATAAAATATGAAGTCCGATATGATTTTTCCGGAAGGAACCCCTACGGAATCACAAGCAGTCTTAATAATTTGTCGGATAAAGTCGCAAACGACCAATCCTATGATGAAAAGCAATAGTGCGGATAGTAATTTGGGGAAGTAATTGATAAGGTCGCTCATCAGCTCGGAAACGGCCGGCATTTTGAGCAGGTCGGTAGCGGCGATGAGGAACACGAAAAAAAGTAGATAATAAACTAGTTTTGAAAGGATGAAGCTTGGTTTGATATTCAAGCTCATTTTTGAAAACAGGTCGATTTGATTGAGGTTGTCAGTCAGCTTGTCGATTTTTACCTTTTCAAGCATTTTGCGAACGCCTTTAGATACTAAAGTGGCAATAATCCATCCGATAACAAGGACGACCAAAGCTCCGATGACGTTGGGTAGCGCACCTAAAAATTTCGAGGAAACGTCTTGCAATAATGTCCCAAAACTGAAATCTGAAAGAAACATAAATTGTATTTTGATCTTATTAGGTGCTTAGTCTATTTTAAATTCTTATTAGACGGAATGTTTATATAAAAGTAACCGTCTTTTTTATTCATCCTCATCTTCCTCGTCGATATCCTCCTCTTCGTCTATTTCAAATGAAGAATCAGGGGGATTTCCTACTACGAAATCGGGAGATGTGGTTTCATCATCTGATTGATGATTTTCACTTGTGTCCTTGGCTGCAGAAATGAATACACCTATGAATTTATTAATAAATAAGTCCATCCACTCCATAAAAAAACGGATAATGCCAATATTGCCTGACACGCGATTGGCGATACCGTTCACCATCTCATCGGGTGCCCGGTTCTTTTCTTCTAATTTTTTAAAATTGTCCGCCATGAAAATTTAGTCTACTTGGTTTGTGTATTATTCGTGTTCGGTCGGATATAGTTTTTGATATACTTTTTTCGCTTTCGCTTTCGCTCTCTTTATTTTCATTTTTACGGCACTTTCGGATTTGCCAATCACATGGCTGATATCCTTGATGCCCATACTGTCTTGGTATTTCATCAATAGAACCGCACGGTCTTCTATCGGAATGTTGTGCAATACAACTTCAAGACGGGTGAATTCCATCTCAAGTAACTGCTTTTCATTTTTTGAATCCTCTTCAACATCCGGAATTCGATCCGAATCTTCTACGAACAAGTTTTTCTTCTTCTTTTGTTTTCGAATCAAGTCTATACAATAATTGTAGGTAATTGAATAAACCCAAGTGGAAAACTTAGATTTGAAAGTGAACTTAGAAAGGTTCAAAAATATTTTTAGGAAAATCTCCTGAGTAGCGTCCTCCGCAAGCGCTTCATCTTTCAATAATGAAATCGCTTTCCCATAAACCTTATGGATATAACGCCCATAAAGCATTTGGAAGTACGAATCGGACTGTTTTTCTAAATAACGTTTCAGGATGTCCTCGTCTGAAAGTTTTGTGATTCTTCCCACCGAATCTCATGATTGTTCATGAATGCTTCCTCCCCAGGAATACGCCTTGGGTATGGTGTGTCATTCAGCTATTAGACGTAGAATTCAAAATTCGGGTACAAAAGTAGACTATTTTTTATGTTCTCTTAACGAAAATTCCAATATTAGTTTTTAGATTAGTCTAAAAATTAAATATAGGGATGGCTGAATTCTTGACTCTTCCGGAACTTATTGGCTTCTATCATCCGGAAACCGGAGAGCCTTGGGCTATCAAAGGATTGCTGGCTTCTTGTATCGTCGGAGTTACTTGTGGAGTGTTGGGTTGCTTTTTGGTATTACGCAACATGTCATTAATCGGGGACGCATTATCACATGCGGTTCTGCCCGGAGTAGTGGTTTCTTATATGATATTCGGCAACAATGATGTGGGCTTTTTTATAGGGGCGACGATAGCGGGACTGCTAACTTCTATCCTCATAACATGGATACAGCAAAATGTACGAACCGAAAACGACGCTGCGATGGGGATTGTTTTTACAGCCATGTTCGCGATAGGTGTAATCGGTATTTCCATTATTTCCGACCGTCCCGGCACCCATTTGGATTTGGATGATTTCCTATTCGGGCAGTTATTGGGCGTGTCTAGTGAAAACTTAATATTGACCGGAATGGTAGGCACCTTTGTCATTCTAAGTATAATGGTACTGTTCCGTCAATTATTCATTTCCACATTCCAACCCATAGTTGCTATAACCATGAATGTAAATGTGGGATATATCCACTATTTTTTGATGTTGTTGTTGTCCTTCGCCATCGTAGCGAGCTTACAAACGGTGGGTGTTATTTTGGTCGTGGCGATGTTGGTGACGCCTGCGGCGACAGCCTTGTTGTTGGCGGATCGACTGTCCACCGTGTTGGTCATTGCCGGAGTAGTGGGACTATTGGCTTCTTTTTTAGGGTGGAATACCGCCATCATAATCGATATCCCGCCTGGGCCGTCCATTGCTTTGATGGTCTTTTTCTTTTATTTAATCGCTGCGGTCTTCGCTCCCAAACGTGGCTTGTTGACCCGGTTGTTGGCCAGGCGGAAATTATCTCGTGAAATAAATCAAACGGCTTCTTAATTTACAATAGACATTATTACGAATTAGATTGTATGGTTATAATTGATCTTTCATCCTCACTCTTCTTCATGTACTCATCATGGTAGCTACGGCTACCAGATTCCGTGCATTCATCAATTGAGAATAAAATCTCTAATTCTAGCTCTCATAAAAACAATTCGTAATAATGTCTAATGCATTCATTCATCCTAGCAATTACCTTTGTGCAAAATATGACACATGGATAAGGAAGAGTTCAGGAAATTCGGCCACGAGTTGATTGATTTTATCGCCGATTATCGAGAAAACATAGAACGATATCCGGTCAAATCTCAAGTTGCTCCAAGGGAAATTTTCAACCGTTTGCCACCCAAGGCGCCCGAAGAAGCCGAATCGATGGAAGAAATATTGGATGACTTTCGTCAAATAATAATGCCAGGTGTGACTCATTGGCAACACCCGTCGTTTTTTGCCTACTTTCCGGCCAATGCCAGTTACCCTTCGTTGCTAGGAGAGATGTTGATGTCCGCGCTTGGTGCCCAATGTATGATTTGGGATACTTCACCGGCTGCCGCCGAATTGGAAGAACGGGTGTTGGATTGGTTGAAACATGAAATGTCATTGCCCGGTACTTGGTCAGGGGTGATTCAAGACACGGCCTCGACAGCGACCTTGTGCGCAATACTGACCGCTCGTGAAAAGCATTCGGGGTATCAGATAAATCAGAAAGGGTTATCGACTGCCAATTATCGAATTTATTGCTCATCAGAAACCCATTCTTCTATTGAAAAGGCGGTGAAGATAGCTGGGATAGGACGTGGGAATCTTGTGTTGGTAGAGGTAGATGAAAAGTTCTCCATAGACCTGACTGCCTTGGAAAATCACATCCGAAAAGACATTGCCGACGGACTGGTGCCGCTTTGTATTATCGGAACCATCGGAACAACAAGTACGACAGGTGTTGATGAGGTGAGCGGCTTGTCGGCCCTTGGGAAAAAATATAATGTATTCGTCCATATTGATGCCGCTTTCGCGGGAACGGCCCTTATCCTACCTGAATTTCGGTATCTTATCCAAGGACTAGAAGATGCGGACAGTTTCGTGTTCAATCCCCACAAATGGATGTTCACTAATTTTGATTGTACCGCTTATTATGTCAAGGACAAGGAGGCATTGATTCGCACCTTTTCCATCCTTCCCGAATACTTGAAAACCGACAACCAAGGACTTGTGAATGATTATCGTGACTGGGGGGTTCCGCTTGGAAGGCGATTCAGGGCCCTGAAGTTGTGGTTTGTCATCCGACGATTCGGAATGGAAGGGTTGAGAGAAAAAATACGCTACCATATTTCCTTGGCGGAATGGCTGGAACAAGAAATCGTAGAACATCCCGATTTTGAATTGATGGCTCCAAGGGAATTTAGTTTGGTGTGTTTTCGATGGTCGCCTTCCGGCGAAACGGATTTGGATAGTTGGAATGAAAAACTTTTACAACACTTGAACCAATCGGGAGCCATGTATTTGACACATACTAAAGTGAATGGTCAATATACATTGAGAATCGTAACGGCACAAACGGATGTGACCATGAAACATGTATCTGGTGCTTGGGAGAAAATTATGGATGCCGCCTTACAATTGCGTAAAGCTTCGTTAGCATAAAATTGGGGGGATGGCCAAAACTATTGCGACAAGCGCCAAATTGATAGAAAGTGTCCTTATTTCGCTTAGAGAATGTTCGCAATTCAATAAAATAATACTTAGTTTTGTGGTTTGTTTTCCCTTTTCGGGAAAAACATATTGATATCGGTTTGGAAAACCGATTCAAGACACCATTTGAAACATACTTTTTCTAAAAACCATAATGGCAAAAAAGCGGAGTAGGAAAAAACGGCAACTGTCCTTTCGGATGGGCAAAGACGATGAGCGAGTACCTAAGCTCTTCGGTATATTGTTGTTGTTTTTCGGATTATATTTATTCATTGCATTTACATCATATCTGTTCACCTGGCAAACTGACCAGCACAAGGTATTGCAGAATGCGTTTCATTTATTTACCCAGTCTGATATCAGGGTGGATAATTGGTTAGGTCGCCTAGGAGCGATTGTTTCCAATTTCTTTTTCTATTGGTTGTTCGGACTTCCTTCTTATTTACTAGTAGCCATTTTAGGAATAGCGGGAGTTTCATCACTCAAGCGGACGTCTTTCCAAAAGGTTTGGCGCTTGTGCCGCAATCTGATATTGCTGACTATTTTCCTATCAGTCGTGTTTGAATTCATGGCCGGTGAAGCGGTTTTCCCTTGGGGTGGAGCAGTAGGAGAGGGCATTAGTAATTGGTTGACGGGTTTCGTAGGAAATGCCGGAACCGTCGTCTTCTTTATATTCATGTTGGCGATATTCGCCATTTGGTCATTCAATCCCAATCTGAATGAAATGACGCCCAAGCGGGTTGGATATCAAATCCGGACATATTTCGATAAATTGATTTATGGAAATAAATGGAGACGTGGAGAACGTCGCCAAGGTCCCGTAGTAGATGGTGTGCCGATAGGAACGGTTGCAGGCGATAAGCCCAAAGTCGAAACCTTGCGTCCGACAGGCAAATTCAAAGAAAAAGAAACTCCTGATGACGGTGCTTTGGTTTTAGATCCTAATGTCGAAATTAAAAATGGCGATTCCGGTAAGAAAGGACAATTCGAATTGGAATTGGATGAAACCAAAAAGGAGCCGGTTTCCGATGATTTGAAAAATTTGGAAATTCAGAATACTGTTTCCGATAATGAGAAGAAGCCGCTTCAAAATCAAATGATCGTCGAAAAGGAAAACCAATCTCATTTGGAGCCCTATGACCCGACACTTGATTTGTCACATTACGAATATCCCGTACTACAACTATTAAAAGATTATAGCGATTCCAAGGTAGAAATCGACCGTGCGGAATTAGAAGCGAATAAGGATCAGATCATCGAAACGCTATTGAATTACAAGATTGAAATCTTGAAAATCAAGGCGACAATCGGTCCTACTGTTACGCTATATGAAATCGTACCGGCCCCCGGTGTCCGAATTTCAAAAATTAAAAACCTAGAAGATGACATCGCCTTGAGCTTGGCGGCATTGGGTATTCGAATCATCGCACCCATTCCCGGCAAGGGGACGATCGGTATAGAAGTGCCGAATAAGCAAAAGCAAATCGTTTCCCTCAAGGAAGTCTTGATGTCCGATAAATTCCGCAATGCGAAAATGGATCTTCCTATCGCTTTGGGGAAAACCATCGCCAATGAAGTCTTTGTCGCCGACTTGGCAAAGATGCCTCACTTGCTGGTTGCAGGTGCTACCGGACAAGGTAAGTCGGTTGGTATCAACACCATTTTGATGTCGCTTTTGTATAAAAAGCACCCGTCTCAAATCAAATTGATATTGATTGATCCCAAGAAGGTGGAATTGTTTCCCTACAGTAAAATAGACCGCCATTTCCTAGGCATTTTACCCGGTGAAGAGGAGTCGATTACAACGGAGACGAACAAGGTTGTTCATGTATTGAATTCCTTGTGTATCGAAATGGATCAACGGTATGATTTATTGAAAAAAGCACATACCCGGAACATTCGAGAATACAATAAGAAATTTGTCGAACGAAAGCTCAATCCTCAAATCGGACACCGTTTCTTACCTTACATCGTATTGGTTGTTGATGAGTTTGCCGACCTGATTATGACCGCCGGTAAAGAGGTGGAGTTGCCCATCGGTAGATTGGCTCAGTTGGCAAGGGCGATTGGCATACATCTTATTATCGCTACTCAGCGTCCATCGGTCAATATTATTACCGGTGTGATTAAAGCCAACTTCCCGGCTCGTATCGCTTATAAGGTAACATCTAAGATAGATTCCCGAACGATTTTGGATGCCGGGGGAGCAGAGCAACTTATCGGTATGGGGGATATGTTATTGTCCGTAGGAGCGGATATGGTTCGTCTTCAATGTGCATTCGTAGATACGCCCGAAGTTGAAAATGTATTGGATTACATCTCTAACCAGCAGGGATATCCGGAACCCTATCAGTTGCCCGAATTTCATGGAGATGATGAGCAGCACGGTGCTACTAGCCTGAAGGTGTCCGAACTGGATTCCGTATTTTGGGATGCTGCCCGTATGGTGGTTCAAAAACAATCGGGTTCCACTTCGATGTTGCAACGTTCGTTCAAACTGGGATACAATCGTGCGGGGCGTATCATGGATCAATTGGAGGCGATGGGCATCGTAGGGCCAAGTGAGGGCTCGAAACCTAGGGAGGTATTGTATTATGACAGTATGGAGTTGGAAAATTTCCTAGCCAATTTGAAAGGGAAAAAATAGCTTTTGGAGTTACAACAGCGACCTAGTGTCAAATCTTTTCTATTGTAATCTTGCATACCGAGTATAAAGCCTGAAAAATGCTTTATTTTGCACCATCATGGACAAGTTAATTATAGGAACAAGAGGTAGCCGCTTGGCTCTTTGGCAGGCGGAATTCACGCAACGGCAACTGGCCGACATAGGAGTGGATTCCGAACTCAAAATTATTAAGACGCGAGGAGATAAAATCCAGCATATCGGTTTTTCCAAGATGGAAGGTAAAGGATTTTTTACCAAGGAGATTGAAGATGCATTACTCAGGGGAGAAGTGCATCTCGCAGTTCATTCAATGAAAGATCTACCAACTAATTCTCCGGAAGGATTGTGTATCACAGCCGTTTCACACCGTGCGAATCCCGCCGATTTTCTGATTGTCCGAAAGGACAAATGTGAGTCAATCATGCTAAAGGTGAAGAAGGGAGGTGTCGTAGGAACTTCATCTGCTCGGAGAAAGGCCCAGATGCTGGATTATCGACCGGATATCGAACTTAAGGACATCCGTGGTAATGTGCCTACACGGTTAAAGAAATTGGAGGAAGGAGCATTTGATGCCATTTTGCTCGCTGCTGCCGGATTGGAACGTTTGGAACTGGATTTATCCGCATTCGAAGTGGTCAAATTGAATCCCAAGGAATTTGTACCGGCTCCCGCCCAAGGAGTTTTGGCATGGCAAACCATGGAAAACGACCTTGAGGTCAGAAGGATATTAAAGCAAATTCATGACTCATCCACTTCTCGTCGCACCAATGTAGAAAGAAAGGTTTTGAACCTTTTGGACGGCGGATGCCAAATGCCACTGGGCGTTTATTGTGAAGTGGATAAAATGGGATATTTTCATGTATGGGCAGCCAAGGCGGATCAATGGAACGGGACGGTTAAAAGGGTAAGGCTTTCTTCCGGAACATCACATCAATTGGCGGAGCAGGTAGTCGATGCACTAGGGCAATAATTTTTGATTACAGTTACCCTTTTCTTTTAGGATTGTCTGCTAGAAAGGCCGACCAATCTTTATATTTTTTTCCTCCCCCTAATGGGCTTGAAGATTGGTAAAAATGGCAGACCGCCGTAGCAAGTGCATCGGTGGCGTCAAATAACTTTCCATCAAATTTGAACCTCAAGGTTTGTTCTAGCATGGCTGCAACCTGTTCTTTGGCAGCATTACCATTACCGGTGACAGACTGTTTGATTTTTTTGGGAGAATACTCCGTGCAATCCACACCCATCGTTATCGCGGCTGCGATAGCGACACCTTGTGCTCTGCCCAATTTCAACATGGACTGGACATTTTTACCATAAAACGGAGCTTCGATCGCAACGGATCGTGGTTGGTAGGTTTCTATGATTTCCTGAATGTCCAAAAAAATCTGTCTGAGTTTTTCATAGGGATTATCCTGTTTTTTCATGGAAATCGTCCCTAGTTCAACCAGTGTCATTTTTGAACCTGATATCTCTATAACACCGAACCCGGCTACGTTTGTACCCGGGTCAATGCCTAAAATACGATATGTTTCTTTTTGATGCTTCAAAATAAATTCTC
>JAHDCE010000097.1 GCA_020630045.1 Saprospiraceae bacterium
TTGGTTCAGCAACTCTATGCAGCGTGTTACCTTCTCTTGGGATGCGGATGCCAATGCTGATCAGTATCAGGTTCGTTGGAAGCAGCAAGGAGCCGCTTCTTGGAACAATATCGGTAATAGCCCGGGTAATGACTTCAAGTCAATCTTCCCATTGACAGGAGGAGCCACATACCAGTTCGGTGTACGTAAGTATTGCCTAGCGGAAACTCAGTGGTCTGTTTATTCAACTACAATCACATTCACTCAGCCGCTTTGTTTGGCACCGACAGGTGTAGCTTTCTCTAAGTACGCGAACGGCGACCACAAAATCGAGTGGACCGGTACAGGAGACCATGTCAAGTATCAAGTAAGATACCGTGCGGTTGGTACGACTTCTTGGACGACTTTGGGTGTTACACCAGGACAAGCGTTCAAGCGTATTGCTGCCAGTCAAATGGCGGATGGTACTACTTATGAAGTTCGTATTCGTTCACTTTGTAACACTAACGGTCCTAACAGCCAGAACGTATGGTCATTCTACTCTCCATACTACAACTACACACCTGCCGCAGGTGCGAGGTTGCCACAAATGAACGGATTGACGGTAGAAAACGTATATCCAAACCCGACTTCTGAAATGTTGAACGTGAGTCTTTCTGTAGAAGCTCAGCGCGATGTTGAAATTCGCGTTGTTGACTTAGTAGGAAGAACAATCATGAACCGTTCTGTGAACTTGGGCGCCGGTTTCCATACCGAGCAGTTGGATGTCAAAGGTCTTGACAATGGATATTACATGGTAATCATCCAAGATGGTGAAGATCAGATTACAACCAAATTCATGAAAATGTAATCCTCCTTTCGGAGAATATTTTCAATAACTGATACGGCCCGCAGCGGAATTTTCCGCTGCGGGCTTTTTTTGTGGAAAGCTTGCAGCATTAGATGGCGTTTTTCGTGCCTTGAACCAAAATAAAATCCGGATTTGTCGTTCATGCAGCCATTCTTAAACAAGTTCATTAATTTTGCGCTTGAAATGGATAAACTACAACAACATATCGAAGCGGTGATTTTTTCAAGTGAACATCCGCTTTCATACAAGGAGATAAAAGATTGCTTGGAAAAAAGCATGGAAACCAAACTCAAGAAGAAAGATTTTGAGCACGCTCTTCAACAATTGGAAAAAAAATACGAAGGTGAGGATTTCGCCTTCGAAATCGTTTGTATAGGCGGAGGGTATCAGTTCTTAACCAAAGGTGCATATCATAATACCATTGGCACACTGTTACGACAAAAAGCCAACCGTCGCTTGTCTCGTGCAGCATTGGAAACACTTTCCATTATCGCATACAAGCAGCCTTGCACAAAATCCGAAGCCGAAGCTATCCGTGGAGTAAGTTGCGATTACTCCATACAAAAGCTATTGGAAAAGGAATTGGTCGCCATCCAAGGCCGGAGTGAAGGTCCGGGCCGTCCACTTCTTTATGGCACAGGAGAAAAATTTATGAACTATTTCGGGTTGAAAAGTATTGGAGATTTACCGAAGCTAAAAGATTTCGATACCGAAGAAAACAATACCATTGGAGATGCGGTTCCAATCATGGAAGCCAAGGACAAAGAACAAACAACAGAATTAAAATCAGATGAAGAAAAAGAATCATAAACGACCCACAGGAAAACATAATTCCCCGAAAAAAAAGTTTTACAAAAAGAAAAACAAAGAGGAAAAAGCCGGCCCGGTCTTGAAAAAAGAGGTCGCCAAAGAAATGGTGTTGAATAAATACCTGGCCTCTACGGGTATTTGCTCTCGTAGAAAGGCAGCCGAATTTATCGAAGCGGGGAAGGTGAAAGTCAATGGCGAAATCATGAAAGTCCCATACTATAGGGTACAAGAAAATGATGTTGTCGAGTACGATGGAAAAACGGTTACTCCTGAAGAAAAGTTGGTATATCTTCTCATCAATAAACCTAAAAACACCATTACCTCTACCAAAGACCCCCAAGGAAGGAAAACCGTAATGGATATAGTAGCGAATGCCTGTACGGAAAGAATATTTCCGGTAGGTCGTTTAGATAGAGATACGCTTGGCTTGTTACTGTTGACTAACGATGGTGATTTGGCAAAAAAATTATCACATCCCTCTCATGGTGTCGAAAAAATTTATCATGTTGTCCTGGATCAACAAGTAGAAATGGCCCACATGAAACAAATCCTTGCCGGGCTCGAACTCGAAGACGGTGTTGCCGAAGTTGATGCCCTGGGATACATAGAAGACACCAAGGGCAATGAAGTAGGCATAAAAATCCATATCGGGAAAAATAGGATTGTCCGTAGATTGTTCGAACATTTTGGTTACAAAGTCGTCAAACTAGATCGGGTTTTATACGGCGGACTTACCAAAAAAGACCTGCCTAGGGGCAAATGGAGACACCTTACTAAACAAGAAATTATTCAACTAAAACACTTCAAATAGCCCGTTTTTTACCGAGTTCCGTAACTATTCTATATTTTTTCCGTCCTAAGTGCGAAATAATATTTCCCATTTAACATTTTTTAGTCGATTTAACTATATTTATTCGGGTAAACAAAACGATACGGAATGAGATTCGGAATAATACTGACACTTCTATTATTTCTAGGGCTGCTCCTATTTGGCCGCTGGTACTACGCATGTGAAGTATGCAATGAAAGAAATTATTGTGGGAGAGCACTTGTGCAGCCTGTCGATGAAGACATACGCGCAAGTACCTTAAACTTGATGGACAATGGCAAAATCGCCTTGAAAGGATATCAAGAATTTAAAGTCGATAGTGCAGTTGCTCTACCGATTTTGAATGAAAATAACAATGATTTCCTTGCCGCTGTCGCGGAATTCATGAAAAAGAACCCACAGAAAAAGCTCATTATCACCGGCCAGTTAAAAAACAGTGAGAAAGATATTTCTGCCGGGATGTTCGAGAACCTAGGGGTGGCACGAGCCAACGAAATTCGAAAAAAATTAGTCGCCGAATACGGCCTTTCTGAAGACCGAATCAATCTGGATTATGAATTCATAGCCGATGATGCGTCACTCGAAACACCACTCAGATTTTCCGCTACGGGTCCCGATGGTGAATTAGCAGATAACAACGCCAATGATGGAGGAAATGATGGCGAAGGTACTCCTGATGAATTCGAAAGTGAAGGTCAAGCATTCACCTTTACCAATATGACCTTCTCTGATGCCAATTTTGATTACGATTCCGATGTCTTTAAACCCGGATCCGCATTTATCAATTACGCAGACTCTGTAAAAACATATTTAAGTACCAATGATGGAAAGTCATTGACGCTGACAGGACACACCTGCGACCTAGGAGCGGACAAATACAATTTGGACTTAGGACGTCGCCGTGCGAAATCGGTGAAAAAATATTTCCAAAACCTAGGCGTTACAGCAACAATCAATACAGACTCCAAAGGGGAAACACAACCGGCATACCGAAATACCAGTGATGCCAATCGATCCAAAAACCGAAGAGTGAATATCCAAATCAAGTAAAAGGGAACGCCCTTTCTTATTTGGTTAATCAACGTTTAAAAACATACAAGTCATCAAGGCGTCGAAGTTTAATAAATTAGAATCCTTGCTGATTCCTTAAGCGTTACATACAATTATCAATTTCTTTTTTTACTAGGGAAACCATCAAATTCTACAAGCATGAATTTCTCCGAATTTTTTACTGAAATGTTTAACGGCTGGGCAGCGTCCGAAAGTTGGGTAATGATTATCCTACTCATCGCTGCGTTCCTGCTAGGATTATTATTAGGATGGCTCATCTTCAGGGGAAGATGGCTACGTGTTAAAGCCGAACTGGAACAGCGTATGCGTGAATTATCAGACCTTCAAGCTAGGTATGACCAACTTAAGGCTGATCTTGAATTGAAAGAGGCTGACTTGAAAAAAGCCGAACTCGAAATCGAAGACTTAAATGCCCGCATTAAAGCGCTGGAACTCGAAAAAGGAAACCTTCACAGCGATCTTTTTTCAGCCAACCAGAATATCAAAAACTTGGAAGACGAGAAAATCGGATTCTTGGATCAGGAAAAAGGATATTTATCAAAATTAGATGATTTTGACAACCTTGTACTAGGTCTTAAAACCAAAAACAAGGAGTTGTCCGAACAAGCAGCCGTTGCCGGCGAATATTCAGCATTACAAAGCAAATACAATGCTGCCAATACTCGCCTAGGAGATTTGAACACCGAAAACGAAAGACTCAAGTCACAATTAAAAGACTTGAACGGTAAAGTAACCTCTTTAGGAGCGGCAGTCGAAGATTTCGATGCTCTGAAAGACAAAATATCAAGCCTTGAAACCGAAAACGCCGACCTTAAAGCCCGTTTGGCGAAGCTATCCGGCGATTTGGATGCTGTAAATTCCGCTAAAGCGGGAATGGTGAATCGCTCTGAATTGGACGGCCTACAAGGACGCATCAACGGACTCGAAACCGAAAACGCCGATCTTCGTGCACAAATTGAAGCCGCGAAAGCAGAGCCTCAAGTTATGGCAGCTACCCTGGATACACCAGAGTCTAAAGAAGACCGAGCAGCCAAAGCCAAAGCGGAGGTGCAAGCAGCCCTAGGTACTAAAATCGCAGCCGCTAGCGCCGATGACAAAGACGACCTCAAACTTATCAATGGTGTCGGACCTTTCATCGAAAAGAAACTCAATGGACTAGGCATTTATACATTCGAACAAGTAAGTCAATTCGATGCCGACTTCACTGAGAAAGTAACGGAAGCGATTCAGTTCTTCCCAGGAAGAATCCAAAGGGATGATTGGGTCGGACAGGCCAAAACATTACTAGGAAAAAAACAAAGCGGAAACCTAGTGGTTGGAGCCTCTCATCCGACTAATGTCGAAGACTTGAAAATCGTCGAGGGAATTGGGCCGAAAATCGAAGGTCTTCTAAAAGCCGATGGTATCAATACTTGGGCACAATTAGGAGCCGCACAGTTGGATCGTCTAAAACGTATCTTGAGCGATGCCGGCGACCGCTATCGTATCCACAACCCATCTTCTTGGGCGGAGCAAGCCAAACTCGCTTCCGAAGGCAAATGGGATGAGTTGGAAAAACTACAAGACTATTTGATCGGAGGTAAAGATCCGGACAAAAAATAAATCGTTCGATTTTACTTAAAAAATTAAACGCCTCATGGTTTTTCATGGGGCGTTTTTTTGTTCGCCTTCCGGCGAAATGAATAAAATGATAACATCTAATGTACTAGTATAAAAATCCCTTCAAAACCCGCCAACCTTTTGGTACGAAAATAATAAGTCCCACCGTAGCCGTTCCTAGGGCAATCAACAGAACAGCACCTGCGGATGCATCTTTTGCCTTTCCAGACAAAGGATGATGCTCTGTGGAAACTCGATCAGTCAAATACTCGATAGCAGAATTGAAGGTTTCAGCGGCAAGCACGCAACAAATAGAAAGGATAAGCAAGCACCATTCCGTTATGGAAACAGAAAAAACAAATCCGCAAATAACGACTGCCGCACCTACTCCTAAATGAATTTTCATATTCGGCGTATGCCGAATAACATCAAAAATTCCTTGAAATGCATACCGGAAACTCTTTAAGCGGTCTCGTATCATGAACGGCAATTAAGGGTGGGTTAATTTTCCGCCAAATAAGGTTTGAATTGGAAAGAGCCTTTGACCCCTATCGCATTGTTTTCTTCACCAATAAAAGGAGAAAGTGCAGTACACTCCATTCGATTGGAATGAAAAATATGCTCATACGAATTTTGCTCAAAAAAATCGACCGGACGGCGACTATTGACCAAGTTCAAATGATTGGTCAGGTACTTCATTTCCGTTGACCAAGCCACCGCATTGAACGTACCAAGGGCTAATTCCGGAGCAGCTTTATCTTCCATTCGCCGAATAATGGTTTTAAAATGAGCTAGCAATTGCGGATAAAGGGACTGGGTTTCAAATGTAGGATTGGTATAAGTGCTCAAAAAACGAAGCGGCTTTTTGGCCTCGTCCCCGACTTCAATGATGCCCGTGATATTTGGAATATCTTCATGATAAAATGTATCGATTTCAAGTATCGGATACTTTGAATAAATCGCCATCCCATTAAATCCGATACTCACCACGGACTTATTAAACGGATAAAGCGGCTCTAGCGTTTGCCGCAAAAATATATTCCAGTCCGGCGTAACTTCTTGGATAGAAATTAAATCCGCTTCGGAATTTTCCAACATGCTACACAACGATTCATAATCACCATCATGGTTGGAAATGTTGACATGCACCACATCCAAAGAAACCTCCACATTCCGTTCCGGATAACTTAAGGCTTGGTTTGAACTCCCCTTTAAAAAATAAGCCAAGGCCCCAGCACAAGCAAAGCTGACCAACATGATTTTATGATGCTTCAACAACAAAAACACTAACCCGAAAGCCAGCATTCCGAACATGACATACACTGCATGATTAGTCAAATATCTTGAATATTGTCCTCCGGGTTGTAGTAGGATAATCCCCGTAATCGTAATAAGAACGATGGACAAAAAACTGACTACAAACTTATTTTCACTCATACCTTGTTCGGCAAGCATGGTAATCCTGTTTAGGTAGGCAACAAAGATAAGGAATGAGGAATAAATGAAGATGATGTCGTAAAAACTTACATAAAATGTACAAAAATTGTTGTGGTTAATACGACTGCTGACGGCAAAGATATTGCCGCTGAATCCTGTTTTCCGGATATTTGTCACTGGCATACAACCAAATCAAAAAGAACCATTCCGCAGGTTTCATAAGGATAAATACCAGATTGGAGACAACTTGATAATTAACAGCTTTATCAAGGGGGCGTGCCACCTTTGTATAACAGGCCCTTAGTCCACGATGGAACAATGGGAAATACCACATTAAAGACTCTTCAAATGCATTCGCGATCATCAATTGGCGATTCACGTCAATCATACGTCCGTCCCTAATCCCTTTCCGTATCGGTTTCACCAACCTTTTATTCCCCCTAGAAGCGATGGTGCACAAATAATGTCCCCCTCCCGGGTCAGGAGGTGGCAGGTGATTCGAAAATGTATATGTAGTCGTTTCCGAAAAGGCTTTGATAAATGAAGTGGGTTCTTGACCGAAAATTAATAATATGGCTTGTTGCAACGCTATGAATGGAATCAATAATAAGAATAAGACGGGATGCTTGGAAGCATTACTTTTTAAGCCTTCTTCCATTTGATGGATAATCAGGCTATCATAAGTTTCGTCTTCTTCCTTTTTATTAATGGCCTCTACTTGCAAATGGAAACGACGACGTAATTCCACGACCAACAACATCATGAATAAATGTGGAGCAAGTAGGGGAAACGTAATTAAAATAGGGACGAATCCAAAAACAGAAAATGGCCCCAGTTGTATAGCTAGAAACAAGCAGAGTACCACACCTTGAGCCATCGCCAATAAAGATAAGGCTCGCATCAATGGTGGTGCTTTCTCACCTGAAATGACCGAAAACCAATAACCGATTGCACTGACCACATATAAAAATGCGATGGTTAATATATGATTATGGTTTAATGGCGTATAAAACAGTTCATTGAATTGGGTATGGGGAGAAGCTTCGATGCTCAACCAAATTCCTCCAAGGGGGGCTATGATTGAAATCAAAAAGGGAGAAACGCTATGGTTGAATTTTGCCCAGAATGAAAAATATTCGCTCTTGTACTCAGTCGGATTGAATTGATTTGTAAAACAACGAACAAAACGGGTAATTGTGCCTATTATGATAATGGATTGCAACAAAAACAAGAGTACACCTAAAATACCATAAATAACACTCATAATCTTATTGATTCATAAACTTGGGGATGCAACTTCTTGGGGTAAGTTGTAACTTATATTGATAAAAATCATGATTGTGAAAAAAAATCTAATTCTGTTAGGACTTTGCTTGTTGTCCTTCTTGGGTGCTACAGCGCAAAAAATGCTTCAAATGGATAAGTTCGGAAAAAACAAATCCATGAACTTCTACATCGGGGATGAAGTTACCATGAAATTGAGCGGAGAAGATGGCTTTCATACCGTAATCATTCAGGATATCCTAGCAGACCAATCCATGATAATGACACAGTTCGGTCCGATTCATACCGATAGAATCGAAGCGATTCGAACATTTAAAATCAAGAAGGTCGGGAAATGGCTCTCCCTATCTTTCTGGAATTTTGGTGCTTCTTATGTAGGATATTCACTAATCGCCGCACTCGTAGGAGAGCCCCTAGGATGGGGCGTTCTCATTGTAGGGGCGGTTTGTGCAGGAGTGGGCTTATTGGCCAAGTTGTTATTCAAGAAACGAACTTATCGGATCGGCAAACGCAGAGGTATCCGTACGCTAGACCTGACACCGGTTCCTTTCGCTCCTTCTCCATGAAAATTATATCTATTTGACATAAGCCCTGAGAAATATGGACAAATCAGGGAAAGAGTTGTTAGCGAATTTTCGTTTTGATTGTCGTATATTTGGACATCACGCCAAAACCAATTCCTTCTTAGGAAACCGCAATTCAGAATAAGCAATAGCATAATGACAACAAAACTAAAAACACCGGAAACAGAAACTTTTCCGGAAGATTGGCCCGGAACGGGACCAATAGATTTGGATATTCATGACTTGCCCCACGCCTCTTCATCCACGGAATGGTGGTACGTCAATAGTCATATAGAAACCAAACAAGGACGTAATTTTTCATTATTCGCCTCATTTTTCAGAAAAGCGATCGCCTTTGATCGCAAAGCGAATAAACCAGTATATGGATATTCGATTAGTTGGGCAATTTCCGACTTGGATAAGAAAGAATATCATGCCGTATCCATCATCGACAAATCCGCACCCAAAATCGGATTGAAAAGATTGAGAAACGGCGACCATACTAAGGATCCATATATTCGCAAAGCAGCCACGGAAATGTTGCGTAAAGGCAATATTCCATATCCGGACGAATTGTTCAAAGATGATCCGATTTGTGCTGAAGACCGACTTTACCTCAATTACGATGGAAACACCTATGAAAAACTAAAAGATGGTTCTTATGCCCTGCATTTAAGCCACGACGACCAAGTGAAAGCCGGGGCTGATCTCCGTTTTTTTCCCGAAAAACCGGTGACTCGTCACGGCGAAAACGGACTGGTTCGAGGAGCGTCCGCAGAGGATATGTTTTACTATTTTATTCCTAGATGTAGAGTCGAAGGAAGCTTGAGTATCGGCGAAGAAACATTCGAAATCAAAACGGCTACGGGTTGGTACGACCATGAATTCGGCCATCATCGTGAAGAAGGCAAACAAACGAGTATGTCGAAAGACATCGCTTGGAATTGGATCGCTGTCCAACTCAGTAATGGATGTGAGTTGACCACTTACGAAATGATTGATCTGAAGCGGAACAAAAGCTGTGGTAAACTAGCGGTACTAATTGGTAAAACTGGCAAAAGACGCGTAGCGCGTGAATTCAAATTCCACCCCATTCGTAGGGCGGGCCAGTGGACAAGCACAAGGACATTCAACGATTATCCGGTCGAATGGGAAATCGAAATTCCTACATTAAATATCAGCCTTACGGCAAAAGCGGCCTTTCCGGAACAAGAGTTCGGAACCATCATCTCCAAACCGGCCTTCTGGGAAGGTCGGATGGAAGTAACCGGTAAAGCCGGGGGACGTAATGTGAAAGGAAAAGGCTATCTCGAAAGAAGTGGTTTCCACAAAACAGATACCCTCAAATCTTTCTTCAAAATCGTCAGTCGAGAAACCCTCAAGTCCATATCCAAAATATTACCGACCGCATTTCCACAACCCAAATTCGAAGCCCTCGTCTCCAAGGAGGGAAATAAAAACTTCACCAAGGGTTTGGACAAAAAACAATACGTGGAAAATTTGATTCGCCCCATTCGGGAAATCACGGACAGAGGCGGAAAATCTTGGCGCTCATACGCGACCATCGCCTGTTGTGATATTGTCGGAGGAAATTCACAACCTGCCAAAGATTGGCTTGCCTTGCCGGAATTGATGCACGTAGGTTCCTTGATCGTAGATGATGTGGAAGACAAATCCGACATCAGGCGAGGAGGCCCTGCTTGTCATC
>JAHDCE010000098.1 GCA_020630045.1 Saprospiraceae bacterium
AAATGGTTTGTATCGTAAATCCCTTCTGGAATAATAACCCAATTGTTTGCTATATGTTCAAATACCATGAAATGGGTTTGCCATATCGGAATCCTTGTTTTGTAGGGTGGAGGATTGAGTGGAGACAAACGAAATATCAAATGGATGATTTCATTATTATTCAACGTATTTGAAGGAAATATTTCAGTCGCTTTCGCGAAAAATGAACTGTCGAGTAAATTTGAAAATTGATGCACGTTTCTGTGCAATATCTCTTGATAATGAATGCCTTTTTCGTTGTCCTTTTGAATAGCTGTTTTGATGCCTCGGTCATCTAACCGTACCAGGAGCCAATTGATGTCAACCGTATGACCATAAGTTCGGACAAAATTCGAATCTTTCAGCGAATCGGGCAGGGAGTGACTGCCTGTTTTGTTACTTGTAAACTGAAAAGAAAAACTCATCGTGTTTAGTCGTTGTCTTGGGTTATCGGCAATTGGATGACAAAGACGCTTCCTCCTTCCGGATTATCTTTGATGCTTATGGTTCCTTCATGGATTTCAACGACTTGTTTAACGATATATAAACCCAAGCCCGTACCCTTTGTTGTTCTGGTATCTTCATTTCCGATGCGATAAAATTTATCAAAAACTTGCTTCTTTTCCTTATCGGAAATGCCGATTCCGCTGTCGCGGAATGTCAATAAGTGTTGGTTTTTCGTATTGGAATAAGAAACGTTGACTTCTTGGACGTTTTTAGCATATTTTATTCCATTCTCCATGAGGTTGACAAAGATGGAAGTCAAGCCCGACCTGTCCATGTTGATAGTCGTTTTTTCAGGTATATTTAATTCAATACGAGCATCCGGATATTTTTGCCGTAAGGCAATAGAAAGGGATTCCGCCAAGGGTTTTAATTCAATATTTTCAGGTTTGGACTCGAAGGAAGTTTCAAGTTTGGCCGCTAGTAATAAATTGTCGACCAAGTGGTACAATCTTTCCGTTTCTGAAAGTGCGTTGGACGAGAATTTTTTGATTTGTTCCGATGGTAAATCTCTTTTTTTGAATGTTTCCAAAATCAACCGGATAGATGCGATCGGCGATTTTAATTCATGTGTAATGGAAAGCAAAAAATTACGACTTTGGCGAGCTGCCTTTACTTGTCCTTGATATCCCCGGTTAATAATCCAGATACCGATAAACATACTGACACCAAGTACGAACGCTTCGCCTAGAATCATGTTTTTTTGGCGGGTATATTTTTTTTCAAGGGCCAAGTATTCCGGATGGACTTGAAAATCATTTAAATTTTCGACTTGTCCTTGTGCGGCCATCGTGATTTTTAATAATTCGGCTTTTGCCCAAAAGGCGTCATTGTTTTTGACATATAACAAATACGACCACCATACCAATGCTACCAACATGTAGGACATGACGAAAAATGAAAGGTACCGCAGTTTTGTATTTCTATTTGACAATATAAAAGCTGAATTTTAACCGGCTCTATCGGGCTTTAAAAAAATACCAACCGATTCCGATAATTATTATTCCCAACAACAAACCAAAGATAAGTGTTTTCGAACCTTCTTTACTATGAGAGGGGCTATCGTCTCCGATAAGGATCAATCCGCCCCAGTAAGCCGGAAAGGCCGTTTTGGGATTCGCATTTTTCAAGTAATCTTTTTTGGCTTGTTGTAGGGCTTTAGACTTGGACATTCCTTGGTTGAGGTATTCGTAAAATCCTACCATGATATCCGAAGTGGGTTTGTCTGATACGGATAACAATGAAGTGAGTGTCGCCGGGCAACCTGCATAGGCGAATCCTTTGGCCAAGCTCATGACACCTTGGCCTCGGTTTATTTTTCCTACATTTCCATTGCAAGCGGACAAACTGACCAAATTGGCTTTGATCGGAATATTATACAATTCATATGCAGCTAGAAAATCGGAAGTCGTAGGGCTTGTATTGAACATCAATTTTGAATCCAAGGGACTATCTTGGTTGATACTCGTATGACCGGCGAAATGAATGATGTCATAGGCATCCACCGAATTTCTAAGCAAGCCGCTATTGGTATGGGTAATCGGAATTGGATCCGCTTCAAATATTTTACCGATAGCAGCGATTTCTTTCCGGGCGAAAGGGAGTTTAGGGAAGTGTTCGCAAGTGTATTCTGGAGCGAGCGCTAGTATTTTTTTGTCGTAATTCTTTCGCCGATTTTGTTGGTTGATTGAATAGTGATATCTGATTTCAAAATCGTGTAATAAAAAAGGCAATTCTCCCATGAAAAAGGGTGGGGAAGTAGGCGATGTGAGAAAGGTTTCAAAAGGTATATCCGAAATCCGGGCATCAGGTATGATGGTCAATTTATTAAATTGATTGACATCCGGTAAAAAAGGTTGTACCAATTTTTGATATAAAAAATAAGCGTTTTTCACGAAAGCGATTTCATTGTTGTCTGTCAATGCCATTCGAAATGCATCCAATTTTTTTTCGAAATCAGGTGTGATGTCCACACGATTCCAATTCAAATTGTTAGAAGTTATGGTAGAAACATATATCTTTTTATGGGTAAAATGATATTGTAATATGATTTCATCTTGTTCGATTTGTCGGTGTATTCGCTTCCAATCCAAACTGTCCTTCGCGTAGTACGTATTGAAATAAGCCGGATGCGTTTCTTTTATTTTCGCTTGTAGTTCATAAAGCTCCAGATACTTTTGAGCCAATAATTTTTCTATGGAATCTTGTTGAGATTTATCTAGTCGCAAGGTCGAAGATGCCAATTGGGATCTGAACTTGTCACCTTCTATTTTCAGCTTTTTTTCTTCAAGTCCCAATGTAGTGGCCTCGCCCTTTAATTGCGTATTGGTATTTTGACGAACAATTTGATTCAGTACTTCGGTCTTGGACAATTCGATTTGCGCCATTCCCGATTTTTTAATGTCATCATTTGGTTTTTTTGCATTCCAATCAAAACAAAGTTCCATTACCTTTTCTCGAATCGCCAATTTTTTATTCATGATTTCATTGTCCATTCCACCTGTTCGAAAGACGGGTTGGAGCAGTGAAATAGCCTGCAATGCTTTTGTATAATTGGAGACGGACAATGCATATTCCGTCTGTTCTTTGTAGTAATCGCCGGTAGTTTCCAAGGCTTCGATCAGAGGGATCGGATATAAGATGTCAGAAGCTTTTTTTACTTCGATACCGGTTCTGAGACAAGCAGAAATAGCACGGTCATGGAATTTTTTTCGTCCTAGCTCCGAGTCGCTGATTTTAGCGGCGAGTAACCACAGTTTCGCTTGGTATGGGCTTTTGATGGTATTGTGATCAGTATTCGCTTCTAATCTTTCAATGACCTTCCGAGCCTTCTCCAATTTTCCGTTTTCAAAGTACCATTTTGCACTATAGTAATCGTATCTATATTTGATACGTTCCTTGTTGATTTCAGGTATTTTTGACATTTCCGCTAGCGATTCCGACAAGTGGAGTTGCGCTTTTTCCATGTGGCTTTCGGATTCGAGTACGGCCAATTCGAAAAGGTTATCCGCCTTGGCTTTTCGCAAATCTTTTCCTTGTGAAAGCGCTATCGCTTCGATGTATAATTCTTTGGCATCTTTCTTCTTTCCGTTTTTGTCCAAAGCCGCCGCCAAGCTACGCAGGTCAAGTTGTTGTTTGATATAATCTTTGCCACTGATGGCTTTGCCGAGTTCATGCGCTTGTAGATAATGGAATTCCGCTTTTTCATAATCCCCACTTTCGTATTTCAAATCTCCGAGCAACCTATGGCAACTTTGAAGCCCCCAATAAGGTTCTCCTTTTTTACGGGTTACTTCATTCATTTTAATCAATAAATGATCGGCGACCGCCAGCGCTTTTTCATTTTCTCCCAAACTTTGCCAACACAAAGCCAGATTGTATTCCGAGTCCATATAGGAATGGTTGTACTCGTCCAAATACATTTTTTTCGTACGCAAAACCTCCTTGTACAAAATGAAAGCTTCTTCCAAATATTCCGCTTTCATATAAGTATTGGCGATCAAATTGATACGGTATGCGATGTCGAGGTCGAGGTTCATCAATTCTTCGTCCTTCGGCGGTGTTTTGGATGTTAGTCGTTCTCCTTTGTACCTGTAATTGGTCGCCAATGCCTGAGAAAAATAATCAATGGCCTTCTTAAAATCACCTTTTTCCAAGTAGTTGTTGGCTAAGGAGGTAAGGGTTTTGTATTCGCCTTGAGTCGATTTTTCTTTGGATGTCGAGCGCTTTCAGATAGTTGGATTTGGCCACTTCCAAATTACCTCGACCCGCATTTATATTCGCGATTTGGGTGGAGAGCGAGGCAGTTAATTTTAGGAACGGGATAGAGTCAGGAAAAGCCGTACTTAATTTTTTGGCGTGGTGGAATTGTTCCAACGCCTTTTTTTGCGTTCCGAAATATACCTGATGATATCCGAGCAACAAATAGCAATTGCTGATCATGAAACTATCTTCTTTCAATTCGTATCCGGGGAGGATTTGGTATAGGATTTTTTCACCATTGTAACTGTCTCCCCAAGAAATTTCCCCCTTGGCGACGCCAAATAGCGAATCCAATTGGTTATTGGCGGGAGCGGTTTGTCCCCAAGCAAATGCATGGAACAGAAAGAAAAAATAAAAAAGATAGTTTCTCATCAGGTCGGTCGGTCAATTAGGAGGTTTACAAATTTAACGAAAACAATCCATAAATTTTTATTCTTATCCGGGTTGGTTTTCCTGCGCTTGTCCCGTTGAAATCGTACCTTTGAATTCGAAAATCGATTTTCATGTTTCAGGTCAGGGTTTTATTATTATCATTCTTTTTTTGTTTCATTTTATTGGGGGATTCCTTTGGGAAAATCAACCGTATCCGGTGTACTTGGAACGATAATCCGGCAACAACGATGAACGTCATTTGGAATCAAAGCTCCGGAAAAACGCCGGTTGTATATTTTGATACCTTAGACCATGGGCAAGATACCGCCGCTTATGCCTTCAAGCATCGGCCGGATATGATAAAATGGGTCAAACGGATGCACAATCATTCGGCTCGGCTCAAAGGTTTGAAACCGAATACCGTCTATTATTTCGTAGTAGCGGATTCGAAGGAAATCAGTTCCCGCTACTCCTTTAAAACTTTACCGGACAACCAAGGAGAAAGATTGAGTATTATCGCCGGTGGCGATTCTAGGAATCATAGGAAATATCGTCAAAAAGCCAACCGTTTGGTGGCGAAGTTGAGACCTCATTTCGTGATGTTTGGTGGCGATATGACCGGTTCCGACAATTCGACTCCTTGGAAACAATGGTTTGATGACTGGCAGCTTTCTATCGGCGAAGATGGTCGTATTACACCCATTGTGGTCGCTCGTGGTAATCATGAAAAAAGCAATCGCCATGTTTACTATTTATTTGATACACCGAACAAGGAAGTTTACTATGCCATGACCCTAGCCGGGGGACTTGCCCGCATTTATACTTTAAATACCTTGATTTCCATTTCGGGTAAACAAAGGGATTGGTTGGCGGAGGATTTGGCGGAACAAAAAGACTCCGTGCGGTGGAAATTGGCCCAGTATCATCATCCCATCCGCCCTCATACAAGAAGGAAAAGCGAAGGGAATAACGGATATAGATATTGGGCGAACTTGTTCCACGAATTCAGGGTGGATCTTGTCGTGGAATGTGATGCTCATGTCGCTAAAACCACTTATCCGATCATTCCCTCTAAAGACGCGGGACACGATGAAGGTTTTATCCGTAATGACAAGGAAGGAACGGTGTATGTCGGAGAAGGCTGTTGGGGCGCGCCCTTACGGGCAAATAATGACAATAAAAAATGGACGCGTGCGAGTGGTAGCTTCAACCAATTCAAATGGATTTGGATAGACCGGTACAGTATGGAGGTCAGAACGGTAAAAACCACGACCCAAACGGATGTGGGCGTATTGACGGATTCCACACGTTTTCATTTGCCGGAAGGCATAGATATCTGGAAACCCGAAACCGGTGATGTCATCCTTATGGAAAAGAGTAAACCAAAACGTAGGATGCCCAAACAAATTTCCGAACCTCGGATACGGATCGGTGATGCGACACCTGCCATCAAGAAAAAAACTTCTAGGGGATGGATGTGGGGATTGATGCTGTTTACGCCTATCGGGATTTGGCTTTATTTTCAATTTAGAGGTGAAACCATATCTTGATTGAGTTGTTTTATTCTAAACCAAAATTTGATACGTGGACGCATTTATCCAAGACCTCAAAGAACGCTTGTCTCAACCATTGCCCGGAGGTGATGCCCAACGAAGGATGATGCATCCATTGAGGGGCGAAGCACCTAAAGTACCCGATAATGCCCGAAAGGCCGGAGTATGTTTATTATTGTATCCCAAGCATGAAGCCTGGCATACCGTACTGATGAAACGGACGACACGTTTTGGCAACGACCGCCACAAGGGACAAGTCAGTTTTCCAGGCGGCGCATATGAAACTTCGGATACCGATCTCGTTTATACAGCCCTACGTGAAACGGAGGAAGAAATCGGTGTTCCGACTAAAGATGTCCGAATTCTCGGTTCCTTGACTCCTTTGTATATTCCGGTGAGCAATTATCATGTTTTTCCTACGGTTGGATTCGTGGATTCCGCTCCTGGGTTTATTCCTGATGAGGACGAGGTAGCATCATTGATTGAAACACCGATTCAAACCTTTTTCCTTCCGGAAAATGTCAAACGAAAAGACATTCAAATACATGGAGGATATGTCCTGAAAGACATTCCTTATTTCGATGTCGGAGGGGAGGTCGTTTGGGGAGCGACCAGTATGATGCTTAGCGAGTTCGTCGCTGTTTCCGAATCTTTTTATGTGTAACTTTATTCCTTGTCCTTACGGAAATCCATGGTGTATCCGAATGTGACCAACCATAGATTGAATTTGAAGCCGGGATCGATGTTGATGGATACTTCCCTCCACAATGCCGCGGAAACAAAGAAGGATTTTGGCAGCTTGTAGATAAGTCCCGCCTCATACCGAATTCGTTGGAATTCATTGGCATTGTTGAATCCGAACCAAGGTTCCACACCACCGAAAGCTCGCAAGTTTTTGATTTCCGGAGTGAAGAAAGTAGTTTTCCAACGAATGAAATCACCATCTCTGATGTCTTTGATGTCGATGGCGTAATGCATACGGATGGCTGTGTTAATTTTCATACTGCCTATGGGTCTTCCATATCCGATATCAAACCAAAGGAATTGTCTGTCAGACCTATCGGGCATAAACCATGTTCGGCTTAAGAATTGTCCATAGAAACCTTTTCCGAAACTTCTTTTGATGGAGAGGTCGATGGAACTGTTTTGGTATCCGCCGAAGTTCTCGTCCAAGCGAAGGATGGGTTTCACGGCAATAGAAGTTTTATCATCCAAAATACCCTTCCATTGTAGTCCCGCCCACAGTACATTGTCATCTGTTTGAGCTTGGGAATATTGGAATAAGAAAATGAGAATAAATAAGCTAACAATAGATTTAACAGACATGGTAAAAGTTTTTGTCGGATTTCGAAGAGTACGAATATGAATCAATTTTTTAACCTGACCAATTGTTAGGGAAAAAAGCATCTTCGAAATGTGTAATTTTTTCTTTTTTGTTATTTAAAATAATTGCGATGATATCGAATCTGACCTCCCATTCATGACCTAATTTTTCGGCATAAATGGACGCCGCGTCGAATAGCATTTTTTGTTTGTGTTCGGTTACAAAATTTTCAGGCGAACCCAATGTTTCATAACTCCTTGTTTTTACTTCAACGATAATTAATGTATTCGTCTTTTCGTCTTTGGCGATGATGTCGATTTCGGCCTTTTTGATGCGCCAATTTTCCTCCAAGATAGTCAAACCATTATCTTGAAGGAATTTTTTGGCGAGTACTTCGCCGCGTTGGCCCAAATCATTGTGTTCCGCCATTTGTTATTCCACCATATATTTTTCAAAGCCGGACGTATAACGGGTTTTCATTTCTCCTTGTTCATCACTATAAACGAAAAAACCTTCCAACCTTTCATGGGCTTCCACCCATTCCATACTTTTTTTGAGACCGCCTACCATACAGGCTGTGGCGTAAGCATCGGCGGTGCTACAATCGGAGCTAATAATGGTAGCGCTCAGTAAAGTGCTGATTTCCGGGTAACCGGTTTTAGGATTAATGGTGTGCACGTATTTTTTGCCGTCTTTTTCTATAAAATTCCGATAGTTGCCGGATGTGGCGACAGCGGCATCTTTGATTTGAAGCAACTGTTCGAAATCAGTGAGAGAAGCGTCCGGGCTCGGAGTATTGATACCGACAATCCAAGGCGTTCCGTTTTTGTCTCCATTTGCGAAAAGCTCTCCTCCTATTTCTACATAAACATCGGAATAGTTATTTTGTATCAAGTGTTGGGCGACCTTGTCAACGGCATAGCCCTTGGCAACGGCACTGAAATCGAGTTGGATGCCTGCTTTCTTTTTCGATAAATAACAGGTGTCCGGGTTATTTTTTTGGTGCCGAATTCTTACTTTATGAAAACCTACATATTGTAATAAGGAATCTATTTTTTTGTCATCGGGATCCGGGCCCCGGAGATGTTTTTCGTAGCCGAATCCCCAATGATTGACCAAGGGCATGACTGTAGGGTCAAATAACCTGTCGGTTCTATCGTAAACCTCTTGGGATAACACAAAATTACTGACGAAATGCATATGTTCCTGCATGGATCCGATTTCAAAAATCAGGTCTTCGGATCGATTGAATGCAGAAATCATCGAGCCTTTTTCGTAGGTGGACACTTCTGCAAGAATCGCGTCTAACAATGAATCGACTTCTGTCTTTAGTTGTCGGGTATTTTCCTTTCCTATATAGGTAATATTGTATTGTATGGTTCCCATCGTTGCTCCGGAGAATCTATGGATTCCGTCCGTGTTTTCTTCTAGGGATGTACAGCTATAAATAAGCCCGACAAGAAAGAAAAGTATCCACCATTTTAATTTCATCATTGCCCTGTTTTATCTGTATGTCTTCCCCTGAGGATTTTTTCGACGTCCTCCAAGCGGAATCCTTTTTGATTGAGCAAAACTAAATAATGGAACAATAAATCCGCAGCTTCATTTAGAAATTTATCATCATCCGAATCTTTGGCCTCTATGACGAGTTCGACGGCTTCTTCTCCTACTTTTTGGGCGATTTTATTGACGCCTTTGCGGAATAGCCTATTTACATACGAAGCATCGGGGGAACTGAATTTCCGATTTTCAATAATGTTTTCCAATTGATAAGCGAAGCCGGTGGGAGCGTCCGTTCCGAAGCAGGATTGAGTACCCTTGTGACAAGTCGGCCCTTCGGGTATGGCGAGGATGAGCAGGGCGTCATTGTCACAGTCCTCAACGATGGTTTTCACCGTCAGGAAATTACCGGAAGACTCGCCTTTTGTCCAGAGCCTTTCTTTGGTTCTACTGTAGAATGTCACTCGCTTTTCTTCACGTGTTTTTTGAAGAGCTTCTTCATTCATATACCCCACCATGAGTACTTGTTTGGTGAGTTGGTGTTGGATGACGGCCGTTACCAGGCCGTTTGATTTTTTAAAGTTCATATAATATTTAACTGGTTCTTATTTGATTTAAGAAATCATCAGAAGAAATTACTTCAACGAATGGAAAGGGGATAGCCTTTAATACTTTGAAATGCTTATCATTGGAAACAATGAATTTTACATTTCCTGCAATGGCACAATCCACGAATTTATTATCATCCGGATCTTCTTGTATTAATGCCCATCTGTAGTAAACTTCAATTTTCTCAACATTGTCAAGACTTAGAAGGAGTTCTCCTACATTTTTTGCAATTTCAGGAGTGGTTCTGTTTCCGATTATTTCAATATATTCTTGTAATATTTCATTACTAATTACAAGCTGTATTTCATTAGAGAGTAAAGCATCGAATATAGGTCGGTATTTGGATGTTTTAGGAAGGGCGGTTAACAATACATTGGTGTCTAAAACAACTTTCATTTATCATTGTATTTTGTTCGCATATGTTCTTGCGACCATTGTTCAATTTGCTCTTCCCCCCAGTTGTTTTCTTCGAATAA
>JAHDCE010000099.1 GCA_020630045.1 Saprospiraceae bacterium
AATACCCGAAAAGCATATTCCCTGATTATTTATGGCCGGGTACTTACTTATATAAAAAATCCGTGATAACATCTAATGAGTGAAATATCTAATTCCGTTTTTTTGAACTTTATGCGATCGATTGGTAAATCCGATCTCTATTTGAGAAAGACTATTGGAAAAATTGACGCTTCCGGTAAATTCGATAAAGTGGAGTATTCGCAAGAGGTGGTAGAAGATGAAAAAGGAAACGTCCATTTTGCTATCGTCGTATTTATGGACCCGAAGGAAATTATTTATGAAGATTATTACAGGTTAAGTTTCGATTTTTCATTTTCTTGTTTCAAGGCTTCTTATGAATTATCTTGTATGGTAGGTTGGAACTCTGACCAAGTAAATGCCGATATCACGAATTTTGAAGAAACGTTTACCAATGAATTTGATTTGGTGAAAGCGATTGAGTTATACCTGCCGGAATTATGTATGATATTCGACAAGGTTGTTGAAAATTTTATAGATGATTCAATATTGACGAAAAGGGCGGACGATTGGAATTCGGCGAATATCTTACCAGGATATGAAAGGGATTTGAAAAATTGGTTTACTATTGATAAGAATAGAAGTTAGCAATGAAATTGAATCCGAATTTAATGGATTGGTGGAGCTTTGTTGCATGAATGTCCTACAGCTAGGAAGAAGCGACAGTTTCCTTAGCCAATTTTTTCTCTAATTCCGTTTCTCCATCCAATTCATCTTTTTCCACCCTCAGGTTTTGAATGATGAATTTTTGACGAGCCGGAGTATTTTTTCCCATATAATAAGAAAGGATACTTTCGATATTGGCATTGTCCGACATGACCACCGGTTCAAGACGGATATCTTCGCCGATAAAATCTGCGAATTCATCAGGAGATATTTCACCCAAACCTTTGAAACGTGTGATTTCGGCTTTGCCTCTTAATTTTTTGATGGCCGTTTGTTTTTCCGTTTCGGAATAGCAATAAAAAGTTTGCTTTTTGTCCCTAACACGGAATAGTGGTGTTTCCAAAATATAAAGGTGTCCGTTCCTTACCAAGTCCGGGAAAAACTGAAGGAAGAATGTCAATAATAACAAGCGGATGTGCATACCATCCACATCGGCATCTGTAGCGACGACGACTCTGTTGAAACGTAAATCGTCAAGACCGTCTTCAATATTAAGGGCGTGTTGTAGGAGGTTGAATTCCTCGTTTTGGTAGACCACCTTTTTGGTTAATCCGAAACAGTTGAGTGGTTTTCCCCTAAGGGAAAAGACGGCTTGGGATTGTACATCGCGGGCTTTGGTGATGGATCCACTCGCCGAATCACCCTCCGTGATGAATATGGTGGATTGTTCCTTTTTTTCGACGTCACCTCTTTTATCATTGAGATGCACACGACAATCCCTTAGTTTTTTATTGTGGACTTTCGCTTTTCTAGCTCTTTCGTTAGCTATTTTTTTGATGCCGGCAATTTCTTTCCGCTCCCTTTCCGACTGTTGGATACGTTTTAGAAGCGCTTGTGCGGTATCAGGATTTTTGTGAAGGAAATTATCCAAATTCCTTTTGACGAAATCACCGATAAAAGTACGGATGGTAGGGCCGTCCGGACCGACCGATTGAGAACCTAGTTTTGTTTTGGTTTGGGATTCGAAAACCGGCTCTTCCACCCGGACACTGATGGCGCCGATGATGGATGAGCGAATATCCTTCGCATCATAACTTTTATTGTAAAAGTCCCGAACCGTTTTTACGATGGCTTCACGAAAGGCATTGAGGTGTGTTCCTCCTTGTGTCGTATTTTGACCGTTGACGAAAGAGTGATATTGTTCACCGTATTGATGACCGTGCGTCAAAGCGATTTCTATATCATCACCTTTGAGGTGGATGATGGGGTATCGGTTCGTTTCCGCGTCCGTTTTACGGTTAAGCAAATCCAACAGCCCATTTTTGGAAACGATGGTTTTATCGTTGAAATTGATTTTCAACCCGGCATTCAAATAGGCATAATTCCAAAGTTGGCTTTCAACGTACTCGGAGGCGAATTTGAAGTTTTTGAAGATGCCGTTATCTGGAACAAATGTTACCGTGGTTCCATTTTCTTCCTTGGATTTGGTAATGCGGTGTTCCTTGACGAGATTCCCTTGTTCGAACTCAGCGATTTTGGTTTTACCTTCTCTAACCGCTTGTACTTTGAAGTAAGTGGATAGGGCGTTGACAGCTTTTGTTCCTACACCATTCAGACCGACCGATTTTTTAAAAGCTTTGGAGTCGTATTTTCCCCCGGTGTTTATTTTGGAAACACAATCAACCACTTTTCCAAGGGGAATCCCACGGCCATAATCTCGGATGACCACTTGGCCTTCTTGGATGGAAATATCGATTTCACGACCATATCCCATGACATACTCATCAATACAATTGTCAATCACTTCTTTGATGAGAATATATATCCCATCATCAGGGCTGGCTCCGTTGCCCAATTTACCGATATACATCCCCGGGCGGAGACGGATGTGTTCTTTCCAGTCCAGTGACCGGATGTTATCTTCATTATAGGTGACCTTCGCCATGTATGGTTAAAATGTTTTTAAAACAAAAAGATGGTTGCCAAAGATACGGATAAAATTTTTTGTTGGCAAATTATCCGGCTGTCATTTTTGCGTAAAGTTGTCTTGATAATTCCTTTTTTTCACCGGTTTCGTCGGTAATAAAGGTAGTGACTTCCTCCTTGCCGCCTTCTAGGACTTTTCTAGAAAAATCGACTTTGTTGGAGAAAATCGGCCCTTCCGTAAATATTCTACAAATCAATTCATTCCCTTGAATCAAGAAGGTATATTTGATGGGAAACCCCCTTGTGTTTTTAATGCGGAGATCTTTGTAACCGTAAACTACAGCGGCATCGGCTCCTAGGGGCGTGTACCTTTCGTGTTCTTGATAGATGTCGATGGAGTGGGGGTGTCTTTCTACGGGATCCAAATCAGCTTTAAGGGAAGTGTGGTACATGATTCCCGCTAGTTGGCAAAGGCCGCCTCCGACCTGTTCGGTCAAAACCCCTTGGACGATATTCCTACCGGGTTTGAATCCATTTCGTTGGGTTGGATTACCTATTGCTTTCCAAAAGCTAAGGATTTCACCCGGAAGGATTTGTAGGGGTTGGATTTTGGAGGCTCCTAATTTGATATTGTGAACCTTGTTTTCGAATAGGTCGGACGGTTTGATTTCCTGTCGGATTTCAACCATGCCTTCATAGGCGATTTTATAGCGATCGGTTTTTGCGAATTTACCCAAGTTGCCTTTGGATAAATCTTTGATGAAACGTTGTGTCAATCTCGCGTTTCGTTTGATGCCGGGAGGAATGAATTTTCTCATATTCTTTTTTGATAAATGGCGATGATGTTCGCCGCATAATCGACCGCTAATGTACGACAAAGGAGTTTATCAAGTGGTAAGAATATTTTTCCGATTCCTGGCGGGTAGGCGTCAAGTAAGAGAAATGAAACGGCTGTAGCTTCGATTCTTTCCCAGTTTTCCCCAACTATTTCATCCATTTCGGAAAGATAGAAACGACCTGTTTTATTTTCTATGTCACCTCCTTGTTTACTGCCCATACGAGAAGGGAAGTTGATGACGAATCTTCCTTCGGGTCTGAGCACCCTTTCTGCTTCAACCGCCACTACTTTTACCGCTTCGGTTTCCAAGTCCTTCACCAAGTCGATACAAAGTGCGACATCAAAACTTTGGTCGGGGAAATTGGTGTTTGCCGCTCCTGCCAGAACGAATGTTTTTTGAGGGAAAGCTGTTTTCACTTCTTTTAATTTATCCAAATCGGAGTCTACTCCGAAATCGGCATATTGCATCCTTTCACCTTCATTGCAATGCATGTCCAAGACTTTACCTGGAGAGAAATGTCCTAGGAAATTATCTAAATGACCCTTGAGTGATTGGTTGAGGAAAAGGTGTTTTTGTCGTTTGGGAATTGGAACGATTTCGCTCGATTGCTGAACGGGGACTTGCGGTTTCCTTTTGGGAAACAACCTTTTTTTAAGTTTAGAAAATTGGGTTTTGATTTTCATGCACCGAGCTTGGTTATGATAGGAATTTAAATCAACAACAACTACACCCCAAATCCACATTGAACCATTCTGCGAATAGTTCGCGACATTCCTTCCATGTATCGTGGCTAATGCAATAACAAACACTCGTACCTTCTACTGTTCCTTTTATGATTCCCACATTTCTCAATTCTTTGAGATGTTGTGAAATGGTAGGTTGAGCCAAGCCGATTTCTTTAACGAAATCGCCACAATTACAAGCGTCCTTTTCTTTGAGTTGTTGGATAATGGCGATACGGGCAGGGTGCCCCAATGCTTTTGCAATACTTGCCAATCTGTTTTGCTCTTCTGTAAACTTATCGGATTTCGTAACTCCCATATTCGGAAACTTTTATTGAAACGTACATTGCAATATTGCGATGATTTTAATGGAAAAGCAATAGATGTTATCACGAAATTTTTTGTATAAAAAAAACGGTTTGGCTATACTCAATTTTTCGTGATAACATCTAATACGAACTCAAAAAATAATTTCAATCGGTTGGTCGATTTAGTTAATTATGAGATCCGTTCAATTTGTTTTTTCGTTCCTTGATGGACGCCGACAAATGCTTATAGATTTCTTGTGCTTCCGGAAATGTAGAAAGTAGGGAAAGGTGTTTCTCAATGACTTTTTCATCTCCTCTGGCTGCCGGTCCGGTTTGAACATCTTCCGGTTCGTGGAAAAGGACTTTTTTGGCGGTTTCTTGGATGAGCGGAAGGATGGCTTCTTTCGGGATGTTTTTATCTTTTAAAATATCCGAGGCGATGGTGTAAAGATGATTGGTAAAATTATTGACCATTACCGCAGTAAGATGCAAATACGGCCTTTTTTCTTCTTCAATGTGATAAACGTTAGGACTGAGTGTTTCGGCGAAATGAAATAAAGTATCTCTATTCTCATCAATATTACCCGCCACAAAAATCGGAATAGAAGTAAAGTCGGCAATCCTTGCCACAGAAAAAGTTTGTAGCGGATAAAGCAATCCGTAATTATCGAACAAACCTTCAAAAACGGAAATGGGAGTGCTGCCTGAAGTATGCACGACCAAGGCACGCTGGGGTAGTCTTTGGGAAAGCTTTTCGGCAACTTCACGAATAGCGTCATCTTTAACGGCGATGATATAAATATCTGCCGTCCAGATAACCGAATTTAAAATGTCGACAGGGGAGGACTCCAATAACCTGGCAAGCCTGACCGCTTTTGTAGTGGTTCTGCTAAATACTTGAACCACCTGATGCCCTACTTCTACTAGTCGCTGTCCCAAATGGTAGCCGACATTGCCGGCACCGATCAATACAATTTTCATGCTTACCTTATTCTTATGTTGTCTTTCCGGATCGTAGCCGGACAAACATCATCACCAAAAATCCGACCAACATAGCGATAGATCCGAACCAAAACAAATTAATCCCTGGAAAAACGATGGCTTCGAGGACAATATATTCACTTGAAGGGACATTTTGCGCTACTTCAAGGGTTACCTTTTTTTCCCTAGGTTCGGTTTTGGCGATGTTGACAATCAGTTGCTCGTTTTTAGGATCGACTTCAGCAATGATAAAGTGAAGGCCAAGGGAAGGGATTTCGTCTTTCAGGTTGTAAGGAACATCTCCCCGTATAAGATACATCGGTTTGGCTACTTGTCTTTCTTGGCCGGTATTGACCTCGAATTTAGCATCGAATGCGATATCTCCTTCCTTGGGAACATAGCCGGGGTGTGTCGGTTCTTTGCCGAATCCAGTAAATGTAATCGGGATACCTGCATGTTTTAGTGTCGCCCCTTGTTTGAAAACATAGGACTTGTATTCCAGCTCTTCTTCTTTTACAAACGTTTCGTCAAATACGTCTTTGGTCAATCGGACCTTTGTATTCAATTCATTGAATAATGCCGGTATCCGGACAATTTGACTTCCCCTGATGATTGCCATGGTTGATGCCGGAAACTCTAACAATGTATTCTTTTTTCGGAGTATCATGTCAACACCTACGATTAAATCGCCCGGCATGGGAAGGTAGTCTTCGTGTTTAGGATTGTAATCCAATTTTGTAATCCACCCTTCCAAACTATCCATTGTGAAGGTGTCCCTTCCGGGAATGAGAGTCTGGGAAATATATTTTAAACTATCCTCCAGTTGGCGTGCATATTCCGGATCGGTTTCGGCCTTAGGAAGTGATGCGACATGGGTGAATATATCTTTGAACAAATAATGCTTAGTAGATGGATTGGAAGCTTCTATCTTGCTGAATGCTTTATTGTATAAGACATTCGGATAAAGGTTGAATTCCTGGCTGATTTCTCCTTTGTCATCCAGCTTTTTGTAGTTGACCGTAAAAGTCCTTGTTTGTCCGATAAATGTGTCCCTTTCATAATTGACCATGTAGCCGCTCATGAACATCGGCTTTCCTTTGATAAGTAGGATGTTTTTATTGTAATCGTCATCGGAAAAACCCTCTATCATGCCCTTTTGGGCAAATTTATTAGTAGAAATATGATGTTGGTTGAGTCCCGAGATGACCGAGCCTAAAATCATAAGGCCAAATCCGACATGTCCTAATGCGGAACCAAGGAGTTTGGGGTTGGCTTTGGAAACGGTTATGAAATAATCCAAGTTGGAAATCACTCCATACCAGCAAGCGCCCACCAATACGAAATATTGCCATGCATACATTTCAACGATCCAAGAAGTGAGGTAGGTCATGACCAAGGACAACCCTAGGGCGATTCCTGAATGAATCAAAAACTTTTTGCGGTGGTTCGCGAAATTGGATTCCCGATATCTCAAAAATTGAACGGCCCCACTTAACACCCCGATCATTACGGCAATCCAGATTTGGTATTTGTTGTAATGAGCTACCGGATCTTCGGGAGCTGCTCGATGGAAATCGGAAAAATCCATTCCCAATAACATTCCCAATCCATCGAATAGTTTGTTGAAGACCGGGATGGATGTGGTGAACGAAATCAGTACCGTCGAAAACAAAAGAACCAAGGAACCGATGAACATCCAAAACTCACGGGAGCTTAAAGATTCCTCCTTGACCGGAGAGGGTATTTTCCTTTCGTTTCTGATATAAAGGAATAAGGCGATACCGACATAGAACAATAAAATAGAGGTAAGTTGCCATTCTAGTCCTAGCTCCGTAAACGCGTGAACGGAGGTATCTCCAAGTATTCCGCTTCTAGTCAGAAACGTGGAATAATAAACAAGGATAAAGGAGAGCAAGTAAAAAATAAATGTCGCCTTTAAGGATTGTCCTGTGGCTTTTGAGACAACATTCATATGAATGCCCGCCACCATAATGAGCCAAGGAACAAGCGACATGTTTTCAACAGGGTCCCAAGCCCAATATCCACCAAAACTCAAGGCTTCATAAGCCCATGCTCCTCCCATCAAAATACCGGTGCCAAGAATGAATCCGGAGAATAAGGCCCAAGGAAGAACGGGTTTCAACCATTCCTTATATCTCTTGGTCCAAAGTGCGGCGGCGGCGTAACAAAACGGAACGGTGACTGACGCGAATCCTAGGAATAGAGTAGGGGGATGTATGGTCATCCAATAATTTTGAAGTAGGGGATTTAGTCCTGAACCTGTAATTTTTTCTAGGTAATTCGCTTCGTTGAAAATCGGAGCTTCCATGGTTTCTCGAAGTAAGATGAAGGGGTCGAGTCCCACCTTGACATCACCGAAATAAATACCAAGTAGCATGACTGCGAGTGTCGCCTGAATGATACTGAGAAACATCATGACTCCATTTTCCCATTTGCCGCTTTTAGCGAGCAATATCATCCCAAGAATGATATGCCAGAACATCCAAAGTAGGAAGGAACCTTCTTGTCCTTCCCAGAATGCGGAGAGGATGTAGCGATTGGACAAGTCGTCCGCAACGTGATTGAATGCATATGCGTATTCATACATTTTCTCTACCATGATAAAGAAAATGAGTCCGATGACGAGAAATACGCTGAATCCGTGGGTCAGGAAACCGAATCTCCCCAATTTTTTCCAGTTGGCGCTTTCCTTTAAGTCCTTGCTTTTTTCACTGAAAAAATACGAAAATGCCGCGAACAAAGATGAAACGAAAGCGATGACGGCCGCTGCGTGTCCGATTCTTCCGGGCCATAAATTTTCTCCAATATATTGGACGGTTTCCATAAGTAACGATTGGTATTGAGTTGGGGATTAATTGAGTTTTCCAGTTTCTGCCCGGACGAATATTTCCTCGTCCTTGTATTTGGAAGGACATTTCAACAACATGTCGGAAGCGATGAACTCTTCTCCTTGCATCCTTCCGGTCAAAACAATTTTTTCCGATTTCTCAAAGTCTTGTGGTTTGGCTGACCGCATGATGACCTTTCTTTCCTCTTCCTCGGCGTCTTTCATATAGAAAGAAAAAAGATTCGGATCTTTAATCGGATCGTAATCTATGCTTTTGTCCTTACTTAGTACTCCAACGACTTTTACAGATTTTTCGGGGAACTTGGCAGATTGGGCGAAAGTCTCGTATGTACTGAATTCACTGGCCATTGAAACCAAGACGGCGATGGCTGCGATAATCAGAATGATTCCTAATATGACTCCTCTTTTCATGGATGTTTCTTTTGATGCAAAATTACTCCTTTTTATATCTCTCCGGAGGTTCTGACAGTCATATGATTGTCATTCTGAAAATGACGGATAGAACGATTTGAACGACCGTTTCCTAAATGGAATTTGCCTTTTTGAGTCGATGGGAGTATATTTCTGCTCTGGAATTTGAAATAAAACATACATGTCGGAGGTCATTTCATTGCAAAATGTTTCTATTTATCAACAAGATTTTCTGGTCTTGCAAAATGTGGATCTTACCATCTCCGGAGGCGAGTTCGTCTACTTGGTAGGAAAAACCGGAAGTGGGAAAAGTTCTTTGTTGAAGACGCTTTATGGACACTTGCCACTCAAAGAAGGCGAAGGGTTCGTCGTGGACGAAAACCTGAAAAATATCGGGTGGAAAAACGTCCATGAATTGAGACGGAAAATCGGAGTGATTTTTCAAGATTTCCAATTGCTGACCGACCGTTCCGTCAAGGAGAACTTGATGTTCGTATTGAAGGCGACCGGATGGACAGATGAGGCGAAAATGGACATTCGTATCCAAGAAGTACTGGATGCGGTTTCCCTAGGGACAAAAGGATTTAAGATGCCTTATGAATTAAGCGGTGGTGAACAACAACGGGTTTCTGTTGCTAGGGCCTTGCTCAATCGCCCGCAATTGATATTGGCCGACGAACCCACCGGAAACCTAGATCCGGAAACGGCGGATGATATCGTCCGATTAATTCGAAATATCGCCAAAGAAAAAAATACGACAGTCATTTTCGCCACTCATAATTACAAAATATTAGAGACCTATCCCGGAAGGGTTGTCCGAGTGAAGAATGGGGAAATTTTGGATGAGAAAAATTACTTGGTTTGATCTTGTCTTAAATAAAGACCACAAAAAAACTATTTCTTTATACAAGCAAAAAGGGTTTGTAAAAGTTGGTAATATTTTTTGTCAGTCAAAGAATAGTACGATCGTTTTCCTACACGTGAGTTGTTGACGACTTTCTTGTTTTTCAAAATATTCAAATGGTGGGACGCAACGCTTTGTTTGATATCGAGCGATTCATGAAGTTGTGTTACCGTTTGAGCTCCTCTGTTAGCAAGAAGGCGGACCAATTCCATTCTCACCGGATGGGCGAGGGCTCTTAAGGTCTCAGTCGCTATTGCTTTCGAATCCCATTTAGAATGATGTATGACTTTTGGTGCCTCTTTCATAAAATTTATTCCATAACCCAAAAAATAGCATTCATTTAAAGTTAGATGGTTGCGGAGGATAATAAATATAACATTAAATAGACGGCTGGTGTGGCTTTGTTTTTGTATTCATACGGCTTTGTCGAACTTCATACTTTTTTGTAGTGACATCTAAATTCCGTTTATTTAGATAAGTACCCGGCCATAAATAATCAGGGAATATGCTTTTCGGGTATTTTTGCTT
>JAHDCE010000707.1 GCA_020630045.1 Saprospiraceae bacterium
CGGTAGTTAGGAAATAAGATGGTTTTTTAAGTATTAAAGTTTGATTTGAATGAAACCTAATCCGTAGAAATCGAGTTATGGAAGTTATTGGTTTTTCATATGGACCAAATTTTTCACGAAGCGATAAAACATGACAGAATTGACCACCTTAACTTCAAAGTACAACTACAAAACCGTACCCGGAGACCCCTTGGGTACCTTGCATTTTACGTTGTCCAACGGAATGCAACTTTTTATGAGTGTCAACAAGCAAGAACCTCGGATACATACTAATATCGCTGTTCGGGCCGGATCAAAACACGATCCGGATGATTGTACCGGATTGGCGCATTATCTAGAACACATGATGTTTAAAGGCACCTCAAAAATCGGTGCCTTGGATTGGGAGCGGGAAGAAAAGTTGTTAAAGCGGATTTCGGATTTGTATGAATCTCACAAACAAGAAACCGACGCTGAAAAGCGTAAAGCCATTTATTCTGAAATAGACAAGGTGTCTTCAGAAGCAGCAAAGTTAGTCGCCCCAAACGAGTATGACCGTATGGCCGGCTCCATAGGTGCGAAAGATACCAACGCATATACTTGGGTCGAGCAGACGGTTTATGTCAATAATATTCCGAACAATGAATTGGAACGTTGGATGAAACTCGAATCCGAACGATTCCGACAACTCGTCTTGCGATTGTTCCATACCGAATTGGAAACCGTATATGAGGAATACAATATGTCGCAGGACAATGATATGCGAAAAGCATTGAAAGCGACATTGAAAGGCCATTTTCCGACACACCCATACGGAACTCGAATGACAATCGGAGAGGGTGAACATCTCAAGAGCCCGTCACACGAAAAAATCCATGAATTTTTTAGTGCTTATTATGTGCCGAACAATATGGCTTTGGTCGCGGCCGGAGATTTTAATCCGGATGAAATGGTGGATTTAGCAGAGCGATATTTTGGTCAATTACCAACCAAGCCAGTGGTGCATCCGACCTTCGAACCCGTTCCCGTCCAAACGGGAATTAGACGGGCAGAAGTGTTTGGACAGAAGGAACCCTGGGTTGAAATTTCATGGCGGACGGGAGGCGCGGCTTCCAAGCACCAAGACATGTTAGCCTTGATTCGTGGATTGCTATATTATCGTGATGCCGGTTTGATGGATATTCGATTGAACCAGAGCCAGCAAGTCCTGAACTCCTACGCCTATGCGTTCACTTTTATGGATTACTCCTTGTTCATTACTTACGGAAAACCGAGAGATGGACAGTCTTTACCAGAGGTAGAAGGATTGGTATTGGAACAAATGGAGAAAATACGGAAAGGTGATTTTCCTGATTGGAAATTGGATGCCATCATCAAGAATTACAAGGTGGATTTGATTCGATATGCCGAATCGAATGCGGCGAGGACACATTCTTTGACCAATGCCTTTATTCAAGGGGAGTCATTGGAAGATTTGGCATTGGCTTTTGAGCGGATGAAAAAGATTACCAAGGAAGAGGTCGTAGCTTTCGCCAATGAATATTTAACGGATGACAGTTGCTTGGTGGTTTACAAACAGCAAGGAGAAAGCGAAGTGGAAAAAATCGTAAAACCTACGATTACACCACTTGAA
>JAHDCE010000708.1 GCA_020630045.1 Saprospiraceae bacterium
GTTGAAATTATTTTGAATAATTACTGATTCAGACTATCTTGGAGTTATCGTTCAAAACGAAATTCCTATTATACCTACTTTAAACGAGTGAGGGGCGGCTCTGAGGCCGCCCCTTCTCTATTTTATCTAACATCAACTTTATTCCAATAAATCAGGCCGACGTTCCTTGGTTCGTTTCAAGGATTGCTCATATCTCCATTCGTCAATTTTGGCGGCATGTCCGGACAACAGCACCTCCGGCACTTTCATCCCATCGAACTCAGCCGGACGCGTATAGACCGGCGGTGCCAACAAATCATCTTGGAAAGAATCGAACAAGGCGGATGTTTCGTCGCCCAATACTCCCGGTATCAACCGACCGACAGAATCCACGATAATGGCAGCCGCCAATTCTCCACCTGATAAAACAAAGTCTCCGATAGAAATTTCTGAAGTGACATATTTCTCCCGGATGCGTTCGTCAATACCTTTGTAATGCCCACAAATAATGATGACATTTTCTTTTAGTGACAAACCATTGGCCATGCGTTGGTCGTAGCGATTACCATCAGGGGTAACGAAAATAATTTCATCGTATTCCCTTTCGGATTTCAATTGCTCTATGATTCCGGCCAACGGTTCACAACGCATTACCATCCCGGCACCTCCGCCAAATTGATAATCGTCAATCTGCTTGTTTTTTCCGATGCCCCATTTCCTAATATCGTGGATAACCACTTGTAGTAGCCCCTTGTCTTCCGCCCGTTTCATAATAGAATGGCTGAAAGGACTGGTCAATAAATCGGGTACGGCTGAAATAATGTCAAATCGCATGTTCTCTTAATTTACATATCCAACAAACCTTCCGGCAAATCCATATACAACCGCTTTTCTCCTTCCTCCTTCCGGAGAATAAAATGGTCATTTAATGGGATCAAGATGGTTTTGTCTTCAAACTCGATAACCGCCATCTCCTGTTGTGGTAATACTTCTATTTCAGTGATGGTTCCCAGTTCTCCAAAAGTTTCATCTTGTATGACATAGCCTATACAGTCCTGAAAAAATGGCTCTCCCCTATCCAGTTCCCGTTCGCTTTCTTCCAATATGTCCCCTTTTCTCAAAAATACGGGCCGCTTCGCCAATCGCTCTGCAGCCTCCCTTGTATCAACTTCCTCAAACTTCACAATCATCGAACCTCCTCGGACTTCTTCTATGAAATATGGAACATCCCCTCCTTGGTCACGGATAAAAATGACCTCAGCTTTTAAAAAGTCTTCCAGAAAACGATCTTCAATAATCGCCTTGCACTCCCCTTTCAAACCATGAGCTTTTCCGGTTCGGCCTATTTCAACCAATTCTTGCATATCATTTTCGCCTTCCGGCGAATTACTTAAGGGTTGCGGAATAAATGTATCCGTCCACTTTCATAAAGGTATTTTACAGCGACCCTTCATTAGATTTTCGTTACGTAGCTTGCTTTGTGCCTCAAATCCGCCTTGATTCGCTATAAAATACCTAACATCAAATCAGACACTTATTTATGCCACGACCCTAAGCATAACGTTATAATGACGATAAACCTTCAAAAATGATGCTCAGATTAACGAATTTTTGATATTCACCACTTACA
>JAHDCE010000709.1 GCA_020630045.1 Saprospiraceae bacterium
AGTGGATTTCCAAAATAACGGTTTGGCTATACTCAATTTTTCGCGATAACATCTATTATAACCCCAACAATAGAGTGGTTGGATCTTCTAACAATTTCTTTACTTTGACCAAGAATGTAACCGAAGTACTTCCGTCAATCACACGGTGGTCGTAAGAAAGTGCGAGATACATCATCGGTCGAATCTTTACTTCACCATCAATCGCCATCGGACGTTGCTGTATGGTATGCATTCCTAGTATGGCGGATTGCGGCTCGTTGATAATCGGTGTGCTCATCATCGATCCGAAAACACCGCCGTTGGTAATGGTGAAAGTACCACCACGCATTTCTTCTAGGGATAAAGTTCCTCCACGAGCCTTACCTGCCAATTCTTTTATCTTCAATTCGATTTCGTGGAAGTTCAGTGACTCGGCATTGTGTACCGGAGGAACGACCAGTCCGTTCGGTGTAGATATGGCGATAGAAATGTCAGCGAAGTCGTGATATACCAATTCGTTGGTTTCCGAATCCATATAGGCATTTACGTCCGGCATTTCCATCAATACCTTTGCACAAGCCTTGGTGAACAAGGACATGAACCCGAGTTTGATACCATATTTTTCAACGAATCGCTCCTGATACGTTTTCCGGAGTTTGATGATTTCTGTCAAATCCACTTCGTTGAACGTCGTCAACATGGCCGTATTGTTTTTGGCCGATACCAATCGCTTGGCGATGGTACGACGCATACGACTCATTTTTTTGCGAGTCACGTTCCTGCTGAATGAGTTGGAGACAACGGGAACTGCTGCCACTTGTGGAGTTGCTTCTTTTTTCGCCGGAGCGGATTGCTTGGCCTTTATAGCGGCTTCAACGTCTTCTTTTAATATTCTGCCATCTTTTCCGGTGCCTTTGACATCAGCGGAAGTGAGGCCGTTTTCAGCCATCATCTTAGCGGCTGCCGGAGAAGGATGTCCGGTAGCGTATGAAGTTTTAGATTCTGCTTGAGGTGCGGCTTCTTTAGCGGGAGCCGCTTCTTTTTTCTCAGCCGGAGGAGGTGTTGTTTCTCCTCCTGAAACGGAAGTGTCGATTTTAGCGACCAATGCACCGATTTCAAGGTCTTGGTCTTCTTCGGCGACCCAAATGAGTTTGCCGGCAGCTTCCGCTGGGAATTCCAATGTCGCTTTGTCCGATTCGAATTCACAAATCGATTCGTCCATTTGTACGAAAGAACCGTTTTCTTTCAACCATTGTGAAAGGGTAACTTCAGTAATTGATTCCGCTATCGGCGGAACACGCATTTCTATAATGCTCATGTTTGATGATTGTCTTGATGAGAATTTAGGCCTTGATACATTCATTCGGCCTTTGACCATTTAGGAATTATTGGACTTTTAACCAATAGCATTTAAATGATCGGGACAAATGTAAGGGTTTCACCATTTTAATGGCAAGTAAAAAGGAGGATTACTTTAGGGAAAAATAAAAGACGGCTAGAATCATTTCGCCGAAAGGCGAAATATAGGAAGGTAAGTACCTGGGTAAAAGTAATCGAATAATGATTTTCAGCGGTATTTTTGATTTAGTCGAGGGAAGCCCGGAAACTGGTAGCCGTAGCTACCAAG
>JAHDCE010000100.1:0-7941 GCA_020630045.1 Saprospiraceae bacterium
GAAAACGATTCCGGTCGCCGCTTGGCGTTTCTTGAAAAATTAAAATTAGAAATTAGTAATCAGTAGTTCGGATTTTGTCCTTTATGGATTGGACGAGGTTGGGTGAGACACTACGGCGTTGCAATCGGGATTTAATAAACTCTCTAAATGATTTTTCTTTGCTAAGAATCTGATAATACTCCTTGTTGGATTGGATTTCTGCTAGTAATTCTCTTTCTTCCTCTTTGTTCAATTCGCCGTCTAGATACAAGCTGACTCTTTGTAACAAATCCTGAACTTTTGCATTGCTAACCATAGGTCTAAAATTTAGCATCTCGATCAAGTCTGGACCGGCCCGGAAGAAGCGAATGGAAAACGAGTTTTCTTAATTCTCCCGAGCCATGACACTCCAAGCCCGCCCCGCTGGTCGCGGTTGCCGGTGACAGATGTCCTGTGGTCGAATTAAAAACTATATTTTCCATGAATATACCTATGTTTCCTTGTAATCGGTCGCTTCCTGATGGATGCGGTTAAAAAAAATGATAATTAAATAATCGGAGGTTGCCCTCCCTTAAACTATAAATGAATAAATAATGATTTACAATGAAAACCGGGTGTCAGATTAGCATGAGAAAAACTCAGCATCTGACACCCGGTATGAATCCGCCTCAGTCCTTGCCCCTCTTATCTTCATATCCTAGCGAATTGGCATAATCCCGTAGTTGCTCCTTGACCATGTTTCGGGCACGGTGCAACCTTGATCGGACTGTACCGATCGGAATATCCAATATCGAGGCGATCTCGTCGTATTTGAAACCTTCGACGTCACACAACAACAGGACAGTACGGAAAGGCATTTCCAAAGAGTTGACCGCATTGGTGACTTCGTCGCCCATCATGCTGTCGAATAGCTCTTCACGCAAATCCATGTAGCTGCTGTAATTCGTATCGTTCTCTTCTTGGTGGAAGTTGACGATTTCTTCGTAATCGATACGCTGTGGCCCCTTGGTCTTCTTACGATATTGATTGATGAAGGCATTCTTCAAGATTTTGAACAACCAAGCCTTAGCGTTGGTGCCTTGTTGGTATCCTGCGATGAATCGGTACGCCTTCATGTAAGTTTCTTGAACCAAATCGTTCGCGTCTTCCTCATTATAGGTGAGGTGGTACGCGAAGTTGTACAAAGCGTCGATTTGAGGTAGCAATTCCTCGTTGAAGATTTGATCGTGTATGTCTTTCATGACAGTCATGACAATTGATATTTTTTTGATTATGTGTTTCGTTTTACAATCGACGAACTTTGCAAAGCTATCGGGCTTTTATGCCTTATTGCTTGAACTCCTAAAGTATTCGTTGTTTGTAAAAGTTCCGATGGGCCCACATTTTTTCAAAAAAAATGGATTTTTTTCAAAAAAAGATGGAAAACGCCATGTTTTCGGTTAAAAAACATCGGTTTTTTTGCCTGTGCTCGATGTCGTATCTTTGAAGCAAAACCTGAAGTTTGTATGAGGACGTACTTGAATTTATTGGAGCATATATTGGAGAATGGTGTGGAGAAAGGAGATCGGACGGGAACCGGTACCAAATCGGTGTTCGGGTATCAGATGCGATTCGACTTGAGTGAAGGTTTTCCGATGTTGACGACGAAAAAATTGCATTTGAAATCCATTGTACATGAATTGCTTTGGTTTTTGGACGGAGACACCAACGTGAAGTACTTGCAAGACAATGGTGTCCGCATTTGGAACGAATGGGCGGATGAGTCCGGCGACCTAGGACCTGTGTATGGCAAACAATGGCGGAGTTGGGAACGTAAGGACGGGACAACGGTAGATCAGATTTCCCAAGCATTGGATTTGATTAAAAACAATCCCAATTCTAGGCGTATTATCGTGAATGCTTGGAATGTGGGGGATTTAGATAAAATGGCTTTGTCTCCTTGTCATTGTCTGTTTCAATTTTATGTCGCCAATGGAAAATTGTCTTGCCAATTGTACCAAAGAAGTGCCGATGTATTCCTAGGAGTGCCGTTTAATGTGGCTTCCTACGCTTTGTTGACCATGATGATGGCACAGGTATGTGATTTGGAGCCGGGCGATTTCGTCCATACATTCGGTGACACGCATCTTTACATGAATCATTTGGATCAAGCTCGACTTCAGATGACTCGTGAGCCCCGAACTTTACCTACCATGAAAATCAATCCGGAAGTAAAAGATTTATTCGCTTTCAAATATGAGGATTTCACGTTGATGGATTATGATCCGCATCCACATATAAAGGCTAAAGTTAGTATTTGATATGGGAAGGGTTCTTATTTCAATTGTAGGGGTTTCGGTTTGTTTGTGGTTGTTCTTGTCCGGATGCCATCCGGTCGGCAAATTGTATGAGTACGAAATGGCGGAGGAATTGTCCGTCGATTCTTTGTATGTATTGTTGAAAAATAATGATCGGGAAATCGGTTTGTTCCGCAAATACAATGAAACAAGAAAAGCGGAAAGACTCCAATCTAAGCAGGATAAGTATTATACCAGTGTGAAGTCCGCTTTCGCGGAAAATTTTGATTTTTGTCCAGTCGCTTATTCATATACGAAACTGGGAGAGTTGGTTGAACGACCTACTGAACCACCTCGCTATTATTGTATTTTTCGAAGGAAAAATATCATGGAAAATGATGACAACGAAAAGGAAGTGATGACGATGGAAGTCTTCTTGATAGAAAACGGCATCAAGCATCCTTCCAAGCAATTCTCCGTTTCCAATTCGGGGGACACGTCCAATCGGGCTTATCCTTATCTGGTGAGGCAAATGGATAAGAAGTTGTCGAAGTTGTATCAAAAGGGGATGGAGAAGCAAAATGGAAACTGATTTTATTCCACTCTAAAGATAGGATATTGCATAAAAGCGGGTTCGTAATGAGGTGAGTTTTTGTACAAGAAATTCAGTTGTGCCCGTGCATTTTCGGCGAAAGCCGGTTCCTGTTCTTTTTTCTTTTCAAATGTTGATTTTAGTTCCGGGTTATTCGATAATAATTCCTCGGCGACATCTTCAAAAACGTAGGAAGAGTAATGTTCTTTTTGTTGTAAAACGGTATCGAAGAAATTCCATTTAAAAAACGAATCTTCCGCTTGTGGTTCTAGCGTTTCGATGATGTATCTGTTTCTTGTTTGATTGAGCGGTACGTAATAGTCTCCGGCTCGGAAGGTGATGTTTTTTTCTTGTTTGGAAATTTCCGTATTGAAGTGAAAATAGTGTCCTTCGTAGGGGCTTCGGGATGTTTCGTATGATTGGATGTGATAAGCGGTTACTTCGAATTCTTTATCTGTTTCCAAACGCGTCGTTTCTACTTGATTTATTTCCAATAATTCAATGATGTTGTGCCAGCCTTGTGGAATGATATAAGCGGTGGGCCGTTCGACACTTTGCTTGGTTTTGAAGGTGTGGTAGTAGGGGACTTGCTTGGAAAACGGCTTGTCCCTATTGTAATACAAACGCTTTTTTCCGGTAACTTTACTGTCAATGAATTCAGCTTCGTATCCCTTGAATGTGATGTCTTTGTGGTCGGTGGTATCCGTTTCCCAAGTTATGGCAAATTGGTTTTGGGACTTGACTGCCTCCTTTGATTTTTTTCTGTGTTCTATGAGTTCTTTTCCATTTTCCGAAAGGAATTGAATGGTGGATTTGAGGAAAGCATGAGTGGCTTCTACCCGTTGGTCATAAGGCTTGAGCATGTGGGTTTCCGTCATGAACCCGATGGTGTGGAACAATGCCGCATATCCAGTAGAATATCTTGGATAATCCGCGAATTGTTCGAATCCTTCATTTGGAGTCGGGTTGTGAACGTGCTGTCCCCACATATTGACATAAGGCGTCATTTCGGAAGAATTGTCTTTCATGTATTGGAATAAGAAAGGGAGTAGTTTTTCTTCTTGGTATTGGGATAAGGGGCCGCCCAGTTTGTCTTTTTGAGAATATAAAAGTGATAATATATATTGATAATCCGCTCCGTTACTTGTATGCGTGTCGATGAATAAATCCGGGTCCAAATGTTGGAATAAGCGAGAAAACGATTTCGCGTTTTTCGTATCGCATTTGATGAAGTCACGGTTGAGGTCGTAGTTTCTGGCGTTGCCACGAAAACCATATTCTACCGGGCCGTTTTGATTGGCTCGCGTATGTTTGTTCCGGTTCAATGCTCCACCGATATTGTAGAAGGGAATGACTGCGACAACGACATCTTTCATGTCAACTCCATTGTGTTTTCCGGCCGCTAAGTCTCGCATCAACATCATGGAGGCTTCGACACCGTCGGCTTCTCCCGGGTGGATGGCATTATTGATAAGTAATATTGATTTGCCCGATTTTTTGATGTCTGTAATCTGGAATATTTCTTCTTGGGAATACATTACCAAATGCAGGGACTTGCCGCTATCGGTATCTCCCATTCCAAGCATTTGAATATTGGAATAAGCTTTGTCTAATTTTGTATAGAAATCAATTCCCTCTTGGTAGGTTGCTGTTTCTTTTTTTTCGGAGGTTTCGAATACGGTTTTGAATGATTCGACGTCGGGGCTTTCTTTCGTTTCACATGAGCAGAATAAGAGTATTCCGATAAAGAATACTCCGAATATTGTATTGGAATAAAAGGTACTGTTTTTCATCTGCTTGTTTTAATTGTATCTATGGTCAGATGGAACTTACCATGATTAAATCATCCTTTCCTAGTGAGTTTAAAGATGATTTAATCATGGACGTTTCATATGAATTATTCAGGGATGTCGTTGAATTGATTGTCTTCGTTGAGTGTTGAAAGTCTTGGTGTTTCTACTTGTATGGTTTCGGTTTTTTCCGGTTGGTTTCTTTCTTCGTTTACTCCATCTTGGCTGTGTATCCTTTTTCCGGTCAGGTAGTTGATGGATGACCTGTTAGAATAACCGTTACCGTAATAAACATTATCCTTTCCGATAAGGAAATAATCCTTTTTGTCTTTTTCGTACCTGAATTTGAGCCACATTTCAGCCCGCATGGATGGAAGGTACAATTGGATGACATTATTTTTGTGAGTCAAAATGTTTCGGTCTTGCCCTTCCTCTTTGAAGGGGACGATGAGTCCGCCTGTCGAATCTATTTCCATCCAAGATTTTTGGTTGCTAGAGCTGAATACCACTAGTTTCAACATGTCATCATTGCCAGAAGTGACCAATGCTAAATCCTGGATGGCATCACCATTGAAATCTTGTTGAATGTAAATAGCGTCACCATTTTTGTCCGCCAATACCTGTTCATATCGTTGGAGTCGATTATATACGCTTTCCGGGAATTCGGATAATAATTCTTTATTCATTCCCATCGTATAAATGGCTCTGGAATCTTCTGCCTGAATCGGTTCTTCGGGTGGTGTTTCATCAGGGATAGGTGTTTGTGGTGATGTGGGTTCTTGATTTGGTGTATTGTTGCAAGAAAGGATTCCAAAGGTGCAGATGAGGAATAAAAGGAAATTATAGTTATTCATATCGTTCTATTGACGCTTCTCTTTGTAGCGTGGTATTGTTTATGATGGCGTCCACCAATTTTTTTGCCCAATAAGGCCCTAGTGACGCACCTTTTCCGCCTAGGCCGTTAAAGATATAAAAACCTTCGTATTCGGGATGTTCGCCTAGGAGTGGTCTTCTGTCTTTGGAAGTGGGACGGATACCGGTTTTATGTGCTACGATTTCAAAGGGGATATTCAAAGTTTGGCTGAGCCAATCTTCAAGTAGTTTTTTTCTTTCCGGGCTTCGACTTCCGTCGAATGCGGATCTTTGATGAGTTGCTCCGACCCAGTACAAGTCTTCGCCGAGGGGGACGATAAAATGTTTGGTTTTGATAATCTTGTCAAAATTCGCTCCCGGAATTTTTACGATGAGTAGTTCTCCTTTTGCGCCTTCGTGGGGTAGGTGATTGAAGAATGGATTATGTCTCGCTTTCCATCCTTCACAAAAAATGATGTTCTTGGAAGTGATGTTTTTATAGCGGATGTTGTTTTTTTCATATTGCAATAAGGAATAGTCGAAGACATCCTCAAAGATTGCATTTTTAACTGTAAAATATTTCCGGAAGGAAGCGACCAGTTTGGGGATGTCCATTCGACCTCCATGACTAAATTCGGCGAAAGCCGGAGACGTCTTTACCTTATTTTCAAGTTGTGATAAAGTGGGCGGTTCGACGATGTATTTTTGATAAGACGGATTGTCCGAGCGAATCAACCATTCATTTTCTTGTGCATTATCCGAAAAGGTCCGGATGATATTTAACGGAAAGAAAAAGCGGTCATTGAATTTGATTTCCAATTCACGATAAGTGGATATGGCAAAAGGGAAAAGGTCATCCATCATCCAACTTTTGACGAATTTCCTTCCTGTAAAGGGATTCATGATACCGGCTGCCACTGCGGAAGCAATGGTGTCGTCCGGTTGGTCGATAATGATGTAATCCTTCCCTTCTTTTTCTAAAAAATGGGAGAAGAGTGATCCTGCAAGACCTTGTCCTACTATTAGGAAATCAACATGAGTCGCTGGCATAGTTTTTTACGGGCGGATAACAACTAAACGCTTGGAGATCAAGTTTTCCTCCTTGGAATTTTGCAGGGAATATAGGTATGTGCCTTTGTCCAAATGCCCGATATCCAACAAGAGTGTCGAATCTTTGTTGATGGTGAAATCTTCTTCCATGACCACTCGCCCTAGGATGTCGTATATGCGGATGGCATAATCGCCACGGTCGAAACCGAAGACATCTATTTTTACCTCGCCGATAGCTGGGTTGGGATATGCTGAAAAAGTTTTGCGTCCGACATAGGCGTTAAAAGTTGGTACTGTTCCTCCTGGAGATGCTTTGAAAGTAACATCTGTAACTAATCCAAGTGCCGGGTCGGTATTGGCGATGGCGATGGACTCTTTAGCGTCATTACTCAGGAATTCATACCTGTCGATTTCGAAAGTACCTAGTCCCGGAATCGGAATGGAGGCGATGACCAAATCCGTAACATCCAGCCAAAATCCGAAAGCATATGCTTCAATGGTAGTGGCTTGTGAGCCGGTACGGTGCAATCGTAAACATTCATAACTGCCGCCGGGTAATTGAACCGTTCCCCATGCGTCCACGTCAATGTCTTCATTGATGGCCAATACGAGTCGAAGTGAATCGGGAGTAATGGGAAGGGACAATGAGTCGAGGAATGGGATTTGATCGGCGTCAACCGAAACGGTGAATCCGCCGGTTGAGCTATATGTATCTAAATAATTGAGTGGCGCTTTTCTGAAAGTTGCCGCCGGGTTGAAGTTGGCGGGAATGGGAAAGCCCATGATGTCTCCATAAAAACCTACTTGTCGCATTTCGGTGGTAGTGACTTCGTAATAGACTTCTCCGAATTCATCGACGACGATGTCTGCGGAGGGGAAATTGACACCTCCTGCGCCGTCCGCTGCAGGATGTACGATGACTAGGTTGTTTTCACTGGCATCCAAAACCGTGAAGTCCCAGTTTTGTGGGCCGCCTGTCGTTCCTAGGTCAATTGCCGGAGCACCGTCCCTAGCTGTTACAAGTGAATCTTCCGCTTCGTAAAAGTTGGCGTTGGTCAATGTGACTTGACCTTGAATGGAGCAAATGAAAAGGCAGATTGTGGCAATGAATGTTGTAATTTTTTTCATGGTAACAGATTTGTTTGTTGTTACGCGTTTTCAGAGGTGTTGTTGCTTGTTTTGTGATCTTGTAAAGTAATTTAGAACGATTGCAACCGCACAAATTTATGATAAAGTCCTTTTAAAGTTAGTAATTCTTGATGAGTTCCTCGTTCTGTGATTCTTCCTTTGTCTAAAACGATGATTTCATCCGCATTATTGACAGTAGATAAACGGTGTGCGATGACCAAAACCGTCCTTCCTGTCATGACTTTGTCCAATGCATCATGTACTAGGGCTTCTG
>JAHDCE010000100.1:7951-10037 GCA_020630045.1 Saprospiraceae bacterium
ATGTCGCTTCATCCAATATCAAAACCGGAGGGTCTCTTAGGATGGCTCTTGCGATAGCTAATCGTTGTCTTTGCCCACCGCTGAGGTTGTCTCCTCTGTCTCCGACTATCGTATCATACCCTTTCGGGAATGCTTGGATGAATTCGTCTGCGTTGGCGATGATTGCCGCTTGTTTTACCTGTTCGTCAGTGAATCCTTCCATTCCGAAAAGGATATTATTTTTAATGGTGTCATTGAATAAAACCGCTTCTTGGGAAACGATACCGAATAAGGAACGGAGGTCATTTAAGTCCAAGGAGCGGATATCGTTTCCATCTATGCTGATGTGGCCTTCTGTCGGGTCGAAAAATCGAGGAAGTAAGTCCGCTAGAGTCGTTTTTCCTGAGCCTGATGCTCCTACCAAAGCGATTACTTTGCCCTTGGGGATATGGAGTTGGATTTCCGAAAGGGCGTTTTGTTTTCCATCATAAGAGTACCGCACATTTTCAAATGAGATGTGCTGTTCCATCGTTTTTATGGGGGTGGGATTTTCAATTTGCCGGATGGCGAGATCAAGGCCTAGTATTTCATCGATTCGATCAGTGGCAGCCATTCCTTTCCGGACATTGTAATAAGCATTGGCGAATGATTTGGCCGGGCTGATGATGCTATAAAAAGCGAAAAGGAAAGTGAAGAAGGTCTCAGGGCTGATTTCTTCCATGAATACTTTTTTTGCCCCGAATTGTAGTAGAACGGCGACGACGCAAATTCCTAGGAACTCTGATAGGGGAGAGGATAAATCCCTTCTTCTGAAGACGGGGATTAAGGTGTCACGGTATTTGTCGTTTTCCTTCCGGAAAATGTTTTGTCGGTAATTCTCCGCCCTGAAACTTTTGGTGACCCTTAGTCCGGAGAGAGATTCTTCTGCAATCGCTAGTACCCGTCCTAGGATGTGTTGGGCCTTTGCCGAACCCTTTCTAAGCTTGCTGCCGATGACTCCGATGATACCACCTGTAATGATGACCAATCCGAAGACGAATAATGTCAATGATGGGCTGATGTATAGCATGTATGCCAATGCTCCGATTATCATGAGCGGCTCTCGGAAGATCGCTTCAATGACGTTTAGGATGCTCCACTCGACTTCATGGACATCGGATGTCATTCTAGATAGTAAATCCCCTTTTCTTTTGTCTGAAAAATATCCGACGGGTAATCCGAGTAGTTTTTTGTGTAGGGCATTTCTGATATCGCGAACGATGCCAGTCCTTACCGGGGCGATAAAGTAAAGCGCGAGAAACCGAAAAAGATTTTTAAAAAAGAACAAAAGGACAATAGCAATACAGATGTAGAGGAGTGTTGTCTCTTTACCATATTCTTGAATCCAAGTATAAAATTGGAAATCGGCCCATTCGATGTATTTGCTCCAGCCGGGGCGGGTCATATCTGGCTGAGGGACGGGATCGATATCTTTACGAAATAATAACCGGAGAAATGGAACAAGACTAGGAATACTAATGATGGAAAAGACAACCATCAATATGTTACATACGATGTTTCCAAACACGGATTTTTTATAGTGTTTGATAAATGCCAACAGCCTCAGCAATCCTTTCATCTCTTGTTATTCGACAATTAGACCTCGATAAATACTTTGTTCGCCGCTTCCTTTGTCACCGATATCCACGAATAGTGTAAAATCGATTCCTATATTGGTGCCCGGTACCGCATTTTTAAGTGTGGTCCTCATTTGTTCCGTGAATGTTCCGTCGGTACTTTCGAGGGTTTGTTCGTTTCCATCTTTTTCAAGGATGATTTTGATGGATTTCATTTGAGTGATCATACCGAAGAATCCGCAAATCTCCTGGTCTTTTTCCAAGGGTTGGTCCATCAACTTGGCGAGTTGTGGTTGTTTGATGAATTCGGTCAGGTATTTTTGACAAAACAAATCGGTGATGGTTTCGAACCTTTCAGTTCGGACGGTGATTGGGATTTGTTTCATTTTGAATCTAATCGGGATAGTGAATTGTACCCTTACCGGTCTATTCCGTTGTTTACCCGGATTCCATTTGGGCATGGCTTCGATGATCCGTTTGGCTTCATCGCC
>JAHDCE010000101.1 GCA_020630045.1 Saprospiraceae bacterium
AACCGAAAATATGCTCATTTCCAGAGAAAGTAGAATTAACTTTCAATATTTCATTATTGAATAAGGTCATCTTGTTATTGACTGATTGAAGGTAGATAGAGCTTTGGAGCTGTTGATTAAGTGGAGTTGGGTCTTTCAAATCTATTTTTTCAGTTGCATGGTTGTAAGTCAAAGCATATCTATTTCCATTTACCCAAAACCAAATAATATTTGCCGGCCTGCCATTATATTCTCGAACTTCAATTTCTCCATCAGATTTCCAAATTACAGCACCTAACAATGAAAGTGAAACGCCTTCTACTTTTCCTGCATGATGATCGGCTCGTCTTAAAACTCCATCTAAATAATTTTGGAGTTTTCCGATTGAATCTATTGATATTGCCATTATCTTTTCTATAAATGAAGAATAAATCGAATTTACCTTTTAATTTTCAAACTCAAATCCAAGCTGCGGATGGAGTGCGTCAAAGCTCCTACCGAAATATAATCCACACCCGTTTTAGCGTACCTACGGACGGTTTGAAGATTGATGCCTCCGGAAGCTTCTGTTTCAAAGCGGCCATTAATGACGGCGATGGCTTCCGCCAAAATCGGCACTTCAAAATTGTCAAGCATGATACGGTCGATGCCTCCCACTTCCAATGCCTCATAAAGTTCGACCAAGTTGCGGACTTCGAGCGTTATTTCAAGGCTCTTGTTATTTGCTTTGAGGTATGCATGTGTCTTTTTAATCGCTTCAGAAATACTTCCACAAGCATCAACATGGTTGTCCTTGATCATAATCCGATCATACAGTCCGTCCCGATAGTTGGTACAACCTCCGATTTCTACAGCCTTCTTTTCCAAAAACCTAAGCAAAGGCGTGGTTTTCCTAGTATCTAATATTTTAGTCTTTAGTCCTTCCACCTCTACTGCGAATCTGCTGGCTTGGGTCGCGATACCACTCATTCTTTGCATGGTATTCAGTACGAGTCGCTCCCCTTTAAGGAGATTTTGAGCAGTACTTGTCACTTCAAACGCAATATCGCCATATTCGACATCAGCACCATCTTCAACCAACTGATTGAACTTTACATCACCATCCAAATGAGAAAAAACCGCTTTCGCTACATCAATCCCGGCAATCACTCCATTGTCTTTGACCAATAGTCTTGCGGTTTCTATTTTTTCAGCGGGAATACAAGCCAAAGACGTGTGATCGCCATCCCTTACATCCTCTTCAATTCCTAATTGAATGAATCGTTCCAATTGTTGTTGATATGTCATGTCTAGTATTTTTGAAATTTTACCGGAGACCAAAATGCAATCTCCGGGAACCGAAATCAAGGGGGAACAAAAAAAAGGTGCCCGACAATCGTCAGACACCTCCACTAAGTGCATTAAAATTTGTTCTAGTTTCCTTTTGGGAAACTTTTAATCTTCTATTCTCAGCTCTTGGATGATGTATTTATCATCCGTCACCATCATATGGAGATATGTTCGATAGGTTTTACCACCCATGACCAAATCACCTATGACATAATGTGAATCCGCTCCCCGGGATTTCCCTTGGTGAGCCGGACTGAAAGATGAAGGTTTGTGTTTGGAGAAATATTTCGCCAACAACGCTTTCGCTTCATCCTTGGAATACAAATCTTCGACATCTCCGAAAGCCAACTCAATGTCCTCGTCAAAATATTCTGACAACGTATCTACGTCCCCACTTTTGAGTGCATTGGTAATAGCGACCATATCAGGCGCTAAAAAACTCGGAGCCATCCACAAAACAAAACCTACAATCACGGTTTTCATAACACTATTGTTTTGATGAACAAGCACCACCGGTTATCTCCCTTAGTAACAGTCAAATAATAACTTTGCGATTTGACTTATGTTCTTTTTACTTTATACTTCGTTAATTTTTTCAGCAATAGCCCTGCTATTCCTTCTAAAATTGCCTCGTCTAAACTAAAAATTACGATTTTCAAATCAACAACTTATTTTTTGGCTGTTACTTAAGTTTTATCCGGTGATTTAATTTACGATTTCGTGTAAAAGGTTCTCCCAAGTATTGTAATTTTTAGTTTCACTAATTTAAACGTAAAACTTTGAAATTGATGCAATTATTAAGAACCCATTAACAGCAATCGCTAGTTTTTAACGTAGTTTCCTAGGTTTCATTGCTTCAATCCATACATAAAAGAGTGTTTTTCATGGATAAATCCATAAAATGATTTTTCAGAAATTCTCGTTCCAAAATCAAAAACGCTCGCCGGCAAATTGCCGACGAGCGCCTTTTCTATCCATCTAAGTACCCGTCCATAAGTAATCATATCGTCCATGCGGCGGATTTTTGCAGTAGGCTGCGTTGTGAAAATCCTTGCGTAGCTAGGCTATGCGCGGTTTTCACGCCTTGACTACCACAAAAATCCACTCGCCTGTATCTATACATTACTTTTGACCGAGTACTTATCATTTGCCTATAAAGGCACAATCCGTTCTACATTACTTCTTGATGATTTGATTGACGGAAGTGGTGTTTCCGGTCGCCAATTCAATGAAATAAACACCGGACGCCAATTCTGACAAGTCCCAATTGGCAGTATTCGCACCTTCTGCAAAGGTTCCAAGATTACCACCGTCTACAACTCGTCCGTAAGCATCGAATACTCGGATAGTGAACTCAGCTTCCATATCCGTCTTGAACGAGATATTCACTTGGTCAACAACAGGATTCGGGAAAGTATTCATTTCCAAGTCCATCTCCATACCTGTTTGCGGAGTCAACCTTGCATTGGTCATTACAGCAAATCCGGTCACCAAGGAACGACGGAATCCTTTTCCTTCCGCATTCAAGATGACGTTGTAAATTCCCGTTTCCAAGTCGCTAGGAAGAGTTACTGTATAATTTCCTTCTCCTAGGTATCTGAAATCTACGATGGCCAATCGTCCTTGTGAGACAGGCGTACCATCCAAGTTATTTTTTAATGATACGACGGCTGATAAAGCGGCTTCTTTATCAACTCCTTCAAGAACAGCATTCAAAACTACGTTTTCTCCTGATTCGAATGTCGGGTTGGTGTTGTCATATTTCAAAACCGGACCGTTTTCATATGCAACGAAAGCGGCGTAGCGATCTGCATCCGTTTCCAATCGGTACTTACCGGGAGTCAAGTCAGTCAATACGGTAGAGCTGCTAAAACCTTTTTTCATACCTTGGCTTTTTGTCATCTCCAAAGCCTGTAGTCTGTTGGATTTGCCGGCCAATGTGAAAATATTCTCTTCCTCTCCGTGAAGGATATTGACGGAAACGGCTCCTGAGTTTTCATTTACTGTGAATACATCATCGTTGCCATCATAGGCACTGAACATTTCAAAGTTACTCTCAATCATTTCTCCTCTGGCGATTTCCGGTTTTGGAGCTGCCATTCTATTGCCCATTGGTGCTTCTAACCAAGGACGGATGTCATCCCACATGACATAAGCGTATGTGATGTCGATGTGGTCGAATTTCGATTCTTTGTTACACCACCAGTTCCAACACCAGCCATCCCATACCTGATAACCGCCGGGACGAGTAGAACTATAATAAGGTGTAACTCCGTCGTTACCACCGGTTTCTTTCCCACCTCCCATATAGTTGAGGATGTTTCCACCAACGACCATAGTAGGAGCGGCAATGGTCGTTCCATGATCGTACCCCCAAGCACCAAAGTTGATGAATTTGCTAGGCTGGTTATCAGAATCATTGTCAAGAATCGGACGAGCGACTCCTTCCATATAATAAGTCGTGGATGTAGCGGTTCCACCTCCTAATCCGATGAAATCTACCAACCAATTGAAGGCCGGTGTTTCGGCGATATCAGCCAAACCCGTTCCTTTAAAGGGAGTTCCTAGGGTAATAACTCGATCTACCAAGTCATATTTATCGTGGTGGAACATGGCTACCTCGGAGGCTTTACCTCCGTTAGAGTGTGCCACGATAACCACATCGTCAACACCATAGTGGTCAGTAATTTCTTCTAGCATTTCCGCTAAAATTTCACCATTCGACCACATTCCTTCTCCTCTTGTCATGGCCACCCAAGCGGTACGGTATCCTGCATAATAGCTCTTTTCATAAATGTGATTGCCGGGCGCGAACCAAAGGTTCGCCAAGTCAATAAAGCCATGTACGTATACAACGACCGGCTTGTTGTCGCTTCCTTGTGGTTCATCACCGTAGAAAATAGCGCTGTCATTGATTGACCCAACAAATAATGGGTTTAACAATAACGGGTGAGGTAATTGATACTCTCCAAAATCATTTTGTGCTTGTGTCGGGGAGAGGCATATTAATGAGAAAAGAATGACGAACGTAGAAATAATGAATTTCATGGTGTGAAGAATTAAGGTTAAGTAATGGTTCTGTTTTAGTTCGTTTCGAAAGATTTTCGCATTTAGCGAATTTTCGCTGGCACAAATATAGTTAGCGAAAATTCGCTAACAAAGAATTTTCCGCTTATTTTTATTTTTCGTTGACTTTCCTCGAGAGATGTGTTTGAGAGAAATATAGACCAGGGAGATAGATTGTTAGGAAATCAATACAAGGAATGCCACGCCATTTTAAACTGGTCTTCTCAAGTTTTGATAAAATAGTTCGTACCCCGCCAGCCCTAAAATGATGAGAAACTCCATGGCGACCACCCACATATTTTCCCGGTAAGGGGAGTAAGAATAATTGATATAAGTCAGGGCAATCAGCCCGGACCATACGATGGGGAATCGCAGGTAGGTTAAAGCGGACAATGCGACCAAAGGGGTGATGTACCAAGGGTGTATTGTTGTAGACAATAATTGATAAGTAGTTAATGCGGTTAGAAACACGACTGGAAGTGTTTTGAGGTTGTGTTTCTTTTGAAAGAGTGACAATAGCAATATTATTATAAGAGTAGCCATCGCCATTCCGGGGCCTATATAGGCGATTTCATTATAGCCTCTTGCCAAGTAACCTATTTCTCTAATGATATAATATATACCACCGTTGAATTCGAAACTCTGATAGTACAAGCGGATACTACTCAAGAAATTCTGAGCCAATTCTACATTCCCGGAAACGGGAAGAAGTAATACTCCGGCCACTAAAACAGAAATGAAACCAAAAATGATGGCAGATTTCCAACCTACTTTTTTAATCAAAAGTGGTAAAAACATCAAGGGAAGCAACTTAGCTGAGATGGCGAATCCGAAAGTGGCTGCGGCTCCAACCAATCGATTTTTTAAAAGCAATAAAATGCTAAGTAAAAGGAAGAATATCATCATTCCTTCAAAATGAAGGTTACCGCTTATTTCAATAATGACTAAGGGATTGAGGGCATATAAAATGACTTGCCATTCCGGAAGTTTAATCTTTTTTAAAATTAGATAAATTAAACCTATTGAACCGACTTCGAACAGTAACAAAATGGACTTCATCACACTCACTGCTCCTAGGAGGTGATCCGGAGAGACATATACTCCGATGGCAAATACATATTGCAATAAGGGAGGATAAACACTATGGTATTTTTGAGAATTCAAATCAGGGTACAATTCGGTCCAGGGACTATCTTTCCCATGCAACTCCATCCAATCGACAGGTAAAACACTGAACGGACTCACACCTTCCTGTCCCATATATGCATCCCAAACAAAACGAAAATAGTCATCAGACAAGGGTGGAAATATCGGCAATAATAACAAGCGCAACAAGACCCCAAAAACGACCCAATACTTCCAGTAATGGCGAAACTTAAAAGTAGCCAAAACATAACCTAAAAACATCAATAAATAGGCTCCAAAAATTAGCCCAAAGTCCTGCTGACCAGCAAAATAACCTAGCAGTACTACTCCAGAACACATCAACATCATTAAAAATGATATTGAAATAACGTCCTTGATATTTCCGGAAGGAGAAAGGTTCACACTACTTGTATGAAAGATGTTTTACAGAGTAATAAAATATGCCACCGAATCCTAGGGCCAACATGGTATGAAAAGGAACGAAACCCGTATTTCCATATTGATAACCTAAATAAATCGCCATCATAAAATACAAGGTGGCGAATCCTTCGGCAATCGTGACCCAATTCAATTTACCGACGAGGTACAAACGTTTCCGAAAGGAATCTTTCACTCCTTTTATATTGAATTTAGGCGTACGGATAAATGCCGTCTTTTTTCCTAGAAGTCCTTGTATCACAGCTACGGAGTTGTGTAATGAAAGCCCCATAGACAGTGCTAGAAAAACGGGAAACAAAACGATGAATTTGAATAATATTTTCCACAGTGGCTTATCCAATTCCGCACGTCGGTTCCCTACAAAAAATACAGTGCCGATAATTAAAAAAGTCAATTGAAAAATAGATAATATTTGGAAATCCCATGAAGCATAAACCGGCATCATCATCATCAAAGGAACACTAATGGCACCACACAGGAAAATACAAACAAACACACTACTCGCCATCAAGTGTCCGCAAGCGTGTAATTTTTGCCTTAGGGTCAGATCGGATTTCAAAATCGTGGGTATTAACTTTCTAGCGGATTCCGCCCCACCCTTTTGCCATCGAAACTGTTGCGATTTCAGTCCGTTCATTTCGACGGGCAGCTCCGCAGGGGCGCCGACCTTTTCCAAGAAGACGATTTTCCAACCTTTCAACTGAGCACGATAACTCAAATCCAAATCTTCGGTCAGGGTATCCGCTTCCCAGCCGCCGGCATCATCTATGGTCGTTCGCCGCCAAACGCCGGCCGTACCGTTGAATTGGAGCAAGCATCCACCGGCTCTCCTACCCTGCTGTTCGATAGTAAAGTGGACATTGAGCTGTATCGCCTGCAATCTGGTCAGTAACGAATATTCTTGATTGATGTGTTCCCAGCGGGTCTGAACCACTCCGACTCGAGGGTTCTCGAAATGAGATATCGTTTTTTTCAAAAAATCGGGACGCGGCATAAAATCCGCATCGAATATGGCTATAAACTCACCTTTCGCCAGCTTCATTCCTTCTTTTAAAGCACCGGCCTTGAAGCCCTTCCTGTCCGAACGGGTTACATATTCGATATTGAACCCCTTGGCTTTGTATTCTTCGACTTTGCGTTGACAAATCCCGACCGTTTCATCGGTCGAATCATCCAATACATGGATTTCATAACGATCTTTCGGATAATCCAATCGGACGATATTATCAATCAACCGTTCGGCGACATATAGTTCATTATATATCGGTAATTGAACGGTTACGAATGGAAAATCCTTCACGATTTTCCCTTGTTCCTCCCCTTTGAATTTCTTCATTCCCGAAGAATAAAAAAACAACAGGTTGAGTTGTAGCAAACAATAAGATGTGATGTAAATGAATGCTGCGAAATACACCACCATCAATACCGAACACACTATTTCTAAAGCATTTTCCATCTTAATGAATCACAAGTATTTGAATATTGTCCAAATAATTTTTTGACCGGCTAATATCGTCCCTTTTATCGTTCCCGATATTTTTGAGAACCCGATCCGCTTCCTGTACTTCACCGGTACCTCGATACATCGAAATTGATTTTTGGCCGCTTTGACCTGCATTTCAACCGTCCAGCCATAAGTACGATCCTGCATATCCAGTTCCAATAACTTATCATAGCGAATCGCCCGAAAAGGGCCTAAATCCGTAAATCGATATCCATAAAATATACGAATAAGATTTGTCGCCAACCAATTGCCGAATACCTGCTGAACGGTCATCGCCCCACGTTCCATTTCTCCCAATGACCTGGAACCGATGACCAAATCATGACTTCCGTCAATGATAGGCTTGACCAATTTCGGCAATTCATCCGGATGATCGGAATAGTCCGCATCCATAAATACTACGATGCCGGGTTTTTCCCCCTTTCGGGAAATATACTCCAAACCGGACAAACAAGCATTGCCATACCCCTTGACAGGGGCATCCACTACAGTCGCTCCGGCAGTCGATGCTACTCGGGCAGTATCATCCGTACTCAGGTTATTACAAACCACGATTTCACTGACCCAATCCTTGGGAATATCCCTCAGCACATTGCCGATGGCATTCTCTTCATTAAATGCCGGGATAACCAAGTCTATCAGAGGACGATTTTCCATAATAGCAAATGTAATTCCTAGAACGAGAAAACGGTGTCCCGGAATTGACAAATCCGGAACACCGTTTTGATTATCACACTTATTCAAGGTTACTCACCTTCCACCATTTCGCCGTTTTTATAGGTATATTCTTGAAGAATTTTTTCTTCCTGATCGTAATAAATGGCCTTTCCTTCTTGGACACCTTTTACAAAGTTCAGCTCACTCCGCTTCTTTCCATTGTTGTAATATTCCGTTACGACTCCATCCGGATTGCCGCCGATGAGGGTCTGACGTTTACGGACTTTAAAGTTTTCATACTCTAGGTATTCCCCTTCATACACACCATCCAAACAAGCAGCACTCAATGTGATGTAGCCCCGGTCATTCATTCGGATAAATGGGCCGTTCAATTTTCCATTGGCGAAACTGGCGATGGTTGCGGGATAATCTTTTTTAGAATGATAGGTCACCCAAGTACCATGTTTCACACCATCTTTCACCATACCCCTCTCCTTGATTTTGTCATTCTCATACTTGATGGCTTCCAAATAATCCGTACCGGGGACTTCATATATTTCGAAGCCTTCCAAATCAGCGGGGATATTCACGGATTTAGAACCACCGCCTCCACAAGCGACCATAAATGCGAGTGGCAACAACAATAATTTACTCCAATATTTCATGATTTATCGAGATTTGAAATTAGAAACTGCCCGAATTTATGAAATCTGTTTTTTTTGAACAAACTCTTTCCATGACAAGATGATGAAGTTGGGGAATTCCTAGGTTGTTACTACCTTCCATCTTCAGAAATTGTTTGAAATTAGAACATATGGAAACATCTATCGGACTCGCCACATTAGATTGGATTGTCATCATCGCCTTTTTCTTACTAATTGTCATCGTAGGGATATCTTATACCGGCAAAGGAGGTAAGAACCTAGAAAGTTTTTTCCTAGGAGGTCGAAACCTTCCTTGGTACATCGCCGGTATATCAATGGTCGCCACGACTTTCGCGGCGGATACGCCTCTGGCGGTTACTGAACTGGTCGGACAAAGCGGTATCGCGGGCAACTGGCTCTGGTGGAGTTTTCTAGCAGGCGGTATGTTGACCACATTTTTCTTCGCCGGACTCTGGCGAAAAGCGGGTGTTCTCACCGAAGTCGAGCTTGCCGAATTGAGGTACAGCGGCGCTCCCGCTAGTTTTTTACGTGGATTCAAATCCATCTATTTGGGCGTGTTCATGAATGTCGTCATCATCGCATGGGTCAATGTGGCACTGATGACCTTGCTCGAAGTCTTTTTCGGACTCGGTGATGTTTACTGGGGCCCGTTCAAGGCTTCTTTGGTATTGACGGCATTAGCAATGCTATGGACAGCCATCTATTCTTCCTTGTCGGGATTGTTAGGGATCGCCATGACGGATGTCATACAGTTTTGCTTGGCTATGTTCGGCACCATCGCCCTAGCTGTTTTGGTCGTCAATTCGGATGCTATCGGAGGCATCGAGGGCATGAAGTCCCAATTGCCGGAAGGCACCCTCAACTTTTTTCCATCTATCGGAGACACTGATAATATCGGACAAACCCTAGGGCTTTCCATAGGTGCGTTTTTCGCATATGCCGCCGTCCAGTGGTGGGCGAGTTGGTATCCGGGAGCAGAACCGGGCGGAGGCGGTTATGTCGCCCAACGAATGATGAGCGCCAAGTCGCCTAAAGATGCGATTTATGCGACCTTGTTTTTCCAAATCGCACATTATTGCATCCGTCCTTGGCCTTGGATTCTGGTGGGACTTTGTGCCATCATATTATATCCCGAATTACAAGGAGGAGATGTCAAACAAGGATATGTTTTGGCGATGAGAGACTTTTTACCGACCGGCTTGAAAGGCTTGCTATTGATTTCATTTTTTGCGGCTTATATG
>JAHDCE010000102.1:0-4536 GCA_020630045.1 Saprospiraceae bacterium
ATATGGAAACATCAGAATCCTTTTTTCCTAATCCACAGGTTAATATTTCCTTGTTGCCGTCTGCCGATGAAGTGGAGTGGATTCCTATACATAAAAGTTATTTGAAAATCAGTTTGATCGGAACTTGGATTTTAGCCTTGGTTATTTCCATTGCCTTAATTTGTGTTTTGATTTTCGCAGGACCCTTTAAGTATCCTTGGGTGCTATGGGCGATTCTTGGGGGATGGTTGCTGTTGATGATAGCTTCATCGATTGTTCAGGTTTTGGGATTTAAGATTAAGGGATATGCTTTAAGGGACAAGGACATCATGTATCGTTCTGGTTTGATTTTTCGAAGAGTGACAGTATTGCCGTTTAATCGTGTTCAACATGGAGAAATCAAGCAAGGGCCAATTGAAAGACCATTCGGCTTATCTTCATTACAAATATTTACTGCGGGAGGTAGTCAGAGTGACCTTAGTATCCCCGGTTTGAAAGATGACGAAGCACAAAGAATCCGGACATTCATATTAGAAAAAGTAGCGGGGCATGAAGAGTTATAGCCCTGAATATTTCGCCGAACCTCGCCGCCAGCCTACGGTTGCCATCATTGTATTTGTATACAATTTTGTAATGCGGATGCTCAAGGGATTTTGGCCAATCCTTTTGGTTTTGCTTGTAAATGGAGGAGGTAGGAGTAATTATGAAATATGGACAAATATCGCCATCGGTGGATTTGGTGGATTTTCTTTGATTATTTCTATTGTTTCTTATTTCAGGTATTATTATTTCATTGCGGATGATTCCTTGGTGATTCACAAGGGGGTCTTTACGAAGCAACGCCTGAGTTTGCCTTTTGACCGTATTCAAAATATTAACCTTGAACAAAAATTGGTACACCGAATTTTCGGCGTATATATGGTGAAGGTGGATTCCGCCGGGTCGGCGGGTAATGAAATTTCTATTGACGCATTGACGCGAGATGAAGCGGAGTGGATCAGGGACTATATCCTTGATAAAAAATCAACTCTTCTTGTGGAAGGTGATGATGATATTGCTCAAGCTGAAAATGTAGGTATCGCTCATAAAGAAGAGCAAGAAATCATGCGGTTGACGCCCTTGGATTTGTTAAAAGTCGGGGTGAGTCAAAATCATTTGCGAATGGCGGGTATCCTAATCGGTCTGAGTTTTGGTTTTGCACAAACGATAGAAGACATCACACAGTTGAATATTTGGAAAATCGCCCTTGATAATGCAGAGTCATTATCGGCCAAATCCGTGCTTATTTTCCTAGGAGGAATATTCACTTTCTTTGCAGTTTTACTTGTCATTGCATTTTTAATCACATTGGTTCGAACTGTGATACGATATTTTGATTTACGGTTGGTTCGTATCCTAGAAGGATTTCGATTATCTTCGGGATTAATCAACAGGAGAGAGGCGGCCTTGCGATTGGAGAAAGTACAGGTTGTGACTTGGGCGGATAATCCGATTCGAAGGTGGTTGAAAATATTTACGCTTGAAGTCAAGCAAGCCTCTGCCGGTAAAATAGGGAAACAGCAAGAGAGTTTTAAAATCCCGGGATGCTATAAATCCCATGTGGATGAAGTGATTCATGCAAGTTTTCCGGATGTTGTGAATCAAGAATTCCAGACCTATAAGATAGACCGTAGATTTACGTTTCGGCGTGTGTTGTATTTCAGTTTTATTCCGGGCTTGATTTTATCATCCATTTATTTTTTGGGAGCCAATTGGAATTGGCTGATTTTTGGAATGATGTGGATCATCGGGTCTTGGATTTATTTTTGGAGATATAGAACTAGATACTGGTGGAAAGTGTCCAATGAATATATACAAGTACATAAGGGAGCGATAGGAAGCCATTATTCACTGATGCCTTATTATAAGATACAGGCGATAGAATTGGTCGCAAATATTTATCAGAGAAGAAAAGATTTGACGGATGTGGTGATTTATACGGCTGGTGGTTCGATCCGTATTCCTTATGTTCCATATGAACAAGCAGCCACTTTACGAGACTATGTATTATATAAGGTAGAGTCCGATAATAAATCATGGATGTGATTTGTATAAAAGATAATTGCAAAACGCCGGTTGTCGGCGTATATTGGGACAGAAACAAAATCACCCAAACCCTTTAAAAATATGTTTACCAGAGAATTTGAATGTCCCTCATGTGGAGGGAGAATAGAGAGTAGTAATCCGGGAAGTCGATCTGTTAGTTGTGGGTATTGTGGGCAAACAAGCCACATTAATGCCGATAACCTGCAAGCAGTTGGTAGCAAGAATCTTTTGATTGATTATGGTTCGATTTTGTCCTTGGGGCGAACGATTGAAATCAAAGAAAGAAAGTTTCGAGTGATGGGTAGGATTCGTATAGAATACGATGATGGTTTTTGGGATGAATGGTACTTGAATTATGACGGGGATAAGGAAGCCTGGCTCCAAGAGGATGATGGTAGTTTCGTCCTGTTTTCAGAAAAAAAAGGCGCCGGAGCTTTACGATTGGAGCAGGATCGGATTCAAGTAGGTAGTACATTGACTTTCGCCCCTGAATTCCAAAAAGTGTTTGTCACTTCAAAAAGTAAAGCGAAGGTAATCGGAGGCGAAGGTGAACTTCCGTTTACCATCACTCCTGGAGAACCAGCGGATTTTATTGAAGGCATTCAAGGTGGACGGGTGATTTCGCTAGAGGTGTTACCGACAGAAGTCAGACTTTTCATGGGGTCTTCATTGGAGATCGAACAAATTACATTCAACCACTAATCCCAGATAATGGCATCACCGATAAAAACCGAAGATACTTTTTCATCCGTCCGGCAAATCAATTGTACCGGATGCGGGGCAGCATTGGAAGTCATCAGTAACCGGGCGAAATATACCGGATGTAGTTATTGTGGTTCTGTATTGGACTTGCAATCCGAAGACTATAAGGTATTAAAAAAACTAGGCGACCCTGAGCGACATCCTCCTATGTCCATTATCAAAATGGGCATGAAGGCAACATTCAATAATAAGTTGTACCAAGTCATTGCCCGAACCCGTTGGAAGCAAACTTACCAAGAGCGTTGGTCAGAAGATGGTGAAACGGGGTACTCTGATGAAGTTTGGGTATATGACGAATGGCTATTGTTATGCGAAGACCGCACATACTTTTACTTAGTTGAAGACAAGAGCGGGTTCATGCGAACGCGTGAGTTCGTGCCCAAGCAAGTCGTAATTCCCAAAAATGCTTGGGATAAAATTTCATTTGCTGAAAAGCATGGATTGAAACCAGTGAGTGAAATCGGTACTGCGGAAGTAATGATGTTCGAAGGAGAATCGAACTATACTATTCGGGAAGATGATATTATTTGGTTCGCTTCTTATAAGGTGTACTGGACGGACTACATCACTGAATGGAGAATAGATCCGGAGACACGGGAGACGAAAGAAATCGAGTTTTTCCAAGAAGAGCCATTGAAGCGTAAGGATGTCCTCAAAGCTTTTGAAGACAATCCAAGCATACAGGCTATTCTGGATAAGAAAAGAAATTGGAAAAAAACAATGAATCTGGCCCTGTATGGAGCTTTGGGTTTTTTCTTGTTGTTTTTGTTTTCGTTCTTTTCCGGAAAGACACTAGTGTTTGAAGATGAAATAGAACTGCATCCTCTGGGGCAAGTAGATCCGACAACGGGGCAAGCACCACAAGTCTATGGGACTTCTTTTACCATAGATACTCGTGGAACATATGAAGTGGAAATCCTTGATAATTCTTTTGGAGTAGATGGTTTCGCATTGGTATATTTTATGGATGAGGACTCTTCCGCCATTAGATATATTTCGGGAGACTTGAATTCGATGAGTGTAGGAGGAAGAATAGGGAGTGAAGCCGTAAAAATCGACCCCGGAACCTACCATACCCAATTGTTTTTGGAACATACACCGGGTATCGTGACCAATTCATCAGGAGATACCCATCTATCGGGTGGGGTACAAGTCAAAATATATTCCGGCATCATGATGGCATGGCCATTTTTTGCCGGGCTATTGATTTGTTTGTTTTTAGCCTTTATATTTTGGCTGATTAAAAAACGGCAATAGCCGTTTTCATTTCGCCGGAAGGCGAGTAAAATCAATTGTTATGTCAAGTACAGGAAGATATATATTGATGGCCTTGTTGCTAGGAGGGGGGATATTGACTACGACTGCGTCTTTTGCCGGTGCCGGTGCCTCTGCTTTCAAAGACCACCAAACCATCAATCAGATTAAGAAAAATTGTCCCGATTACTATCATAATCGGAATGGAGAATGTCTCCGCACCACTTTCAGGAGTGTGTATTTTTTGCGTACCGTGAGCGGTGGCAGTGGTGGAGTAGGTGGCGGTTCCGGTGGGAAATAAGGATATTCAGAAGTAAGGACATAAGAATCCCATGCTAGCGACTGCCTGCATGTTTTTTTTCAATGTTTAGGCTGCGAAGTACACTGTAAACTAAAAGCTTCCGATTTTTTTTTCACCTACTATGTATTTCCTATTTTTTCCGGAAGGAAATAAAT
>JAHDCE010000102.1:4546-10020 GCA_020630045.1 Saprospiraceae bacterium
GATTTGTATTTGATCAATCAGCGAGGTTTTGTTCTATGACGAACGCCTTGAAGCTTCCGAAAATATTTTTTTTACAGTGTATTATGTATTTCCTATTTTTTCCGGAAGGAAATAAATACAATAGCCAGGAGCAACACAACACCCAAGCCCCACCAATACCATGCTAGCACCGAGGAGTCCGGTACATCCAAAGACCCCACCTTTACGAATCCCGCCCAATAAAACGGGTGTGTCCGGTCGGATATGGCTTCACTGATGTATTTGCGTTTGGCTGATGAAAGTGCCGTTTCTACGGATTGGTTTTCCTCTTTTAAAAACTTGTGGAAATCACGCATGATGATACCGGTTTTCTGGTCGGAAACTTTCCAAAGACTGGCCACTACATTCGGGCATCCCGCTTGGAGAAAAGCTCTGGTTAAACTGATGACCCCCTCCCCTTTTTTTTGCTCGCCGACCGCTGTTTCACAAGCGCTCATGATGACCAATTCGGGTTGCTGCCCTAGGGCGAGTATTTCGTATATGAATAATGATGTATCCGCCAATTCGATGCGACTGTCTAGTGGATTTTCATCATTAAACATGGCATGTGTTGCCAAGTGAACGATGCGGTGACCGGGGATTAATCGCATACACGAATCATGAGTCGCTTCATTTGCGACAAGCACATTATTTTCATAAATAGAATTGATTTTACTCACCTCTTTCATATTGTGTTCCAAGGGAGAGATATTTCTTTTTTCGAATGATGGCGCGACGCCTAGAAATTCATTTTTATATTCTTCCTTTTCTGTATTCGAAACGGGCACTAATAAATCAGCTGCATATTGATAACTCACATCAAAAGTTTTGACGAGATAATCCAAAGCGTGATAAATCGGCTTGGCTTCGGGACTTTTTTCAGGCAACTCCATTACCAAAGACTCAAAGGGAATTTGGTTCAATATTTCATCGGGGATAATGATTAATTTATTGAAATTAGAAAATTCATTTTTACATGCGTTTTCTAATAATTTTTCATATAAAAAATGGGCGGACTTGACATGCTTTTCATAAGCATCTTGAGATGTGGAAAAACGGCTGACCGACTGTAAATACATTTCAACATTCCGCTTGAATCCTGTATCATTTTTCACTTGAACAACTTCAATATTATCGGGTGTAATATTGAATCCGAAAACCACATAGTCTCCTACGAAATATTCCGCTATAGCGGAATTGTTATATTTCAATAAGGATTGTATTTCATTAAGCGAAATTTCGGGCAATTCAAACTTTAGTTTTGCATACTCCGGGTATTTTTTTTCGATTTCATTCACCAAGTGACCATACTCCAAATTAGCTGATTCGACCGCCTCTTTTTTGGCTTTCGCCAAATCGGGGTTTTGACTTTGAATAGCATCCTCCCATTCCTTATTCCATTTATTAATATTGGATTTAATGGTTTGTAATTTATTTAAATATTGCTTAGGTAAAGCTGAAGATTTTATTGCAATTTCTTCTTGTACTTGTTGTAATAAAACCGCACTCTTTCCTTGGCGGCAATAAGCATATGCTTGCTCTTTCTTCCCTGCTTTTACCGCTAGCACAATCGCCTTTTCATATATGCGTTTAAACCGTCCGGCTTGCATGTATTTTCCCCCTTCGCTTTTCAAGTTATAAAGCCGCAATATTTTATATACTTCAATGGCTTTGTCGTATTGCTCTAATGCCAAGTTCGGCTCGTCCACAAGCTCAAACAATTCAGCTTGGTTTTCCAATATTTCAATCGCCAAACGCTTATGGGTTAAATTGTTCGGTTCGAACTGACCAGAGACATCCTCTCCCGACAATACAGCCATCGCTTTTTCATAATTCGACTTGGCTTGTTTTACTTTTTTTTGCTGTCTGAATAAATCACCCAAATACATATAAGTCCTAGCTAATTCGGGATGGAATTCTCCTAGGTTTTCCAAAGCGATTTGAGCCGCTTTTTCTAACTCAGATTCCGCTTGATTCACATCATTGTCTTCCATCAATATATTGGAATAAACATGATGATTGAATACTTGAAATTCCGGAACGGTTTTCAATTGCATCGCTTTCTTGATATAGTAATAAGAACTATCCTGCTTCCCGGTTTTTCGATAATATTCGGCTAGGTTTTTATAGGCTAAAGAAAGTGTCCGTTGCTCGAATCCTTGCCGTTTATTTCCGATTAATGCCAGCACTTTTGAAAAGTTGTAATCTGCTTTTTTAAATTGCCCAAGCTCTGTATATACCCTAGCTAAGTTCTGATAAGTTCGTGCCCGGTCTTCAGCAGAAGCATTGAATTGGGAATTGGTTTGTGCCAATCGTACGGAAATTTCAAAATATTCCCGCGATTTTTCAAAGTCTCCATATCGCAAATAAATCAAAGCGATATTGTTAAACAAGTTGGATGCGGTATAACTAATATTGTTATTCAAAGAGTCATACGCCACTACGCCTGGTGGTTGCCCTTTTGTTGCATATCCCATCTGGATATCCTCCGCTTTCAAAAATTCGCCCAAGGCCAAATCGTACCATCCTTTTTCATAATAAATCCGGCCATAATTGAACTTCATCGTCGAATACAAGTAGTCGTAATCGACTTTGTCCAATCCTTTATCCTCGATATTCGCCGCAAGGCTGTCCATTGAAGCAAGTGCCGCATTGGTGTTTCCATAAGCGAGATGAATGGGGGGAATCAGAACAGATGTTTGTCCATAATTGAACCATGATTCCAATTGTTTAGTACAGTCTCGAAACGCTTCTAAATCCGTCGCTAATAAGTTCAATTCGGAGGAATTCGCCTTTTCATAATTCCCCAAACGTGAAACCAATGCCATCCAGTTGGCACCCAATTCTTCTTGGGTACAATCACTCTTGACATTTTGTCCTTGGATTAAAGTTGAAAACAACAATATTATCAATATTGAAATCAGATGAATCCAAATGGTTTTATGAATTTTTCGCATTGTTTTTCTATTGATGAACCAGTGCTCAAATCTAAGCATCTATTAGATGTTATGACGAAAAATTGAGTATAGCCAAACCGTTATTTTGGAAATCCACTTCGTTATTCCCCTTAAACGTAGCTACGGCTATGCTTTGCGGCGAATGCCTCGTTGATTCCTAAAATAACGATTCGTCTTTCATACAAAAAATTTCGTGATAACATCTATTCTTCAATAACGCATATACAATAAAAAAGCGGCATCGTGAAAGACCACGATGCCGCTTTTATAGCGAATAAATTCCGGAATTACTTTTTAACGACCCGATGTGTTTCTATCACATCGCCTACTTGTACTTCTATAAAGTAAATGCCATTGTTCCAACCGGCGACATCCATTTCCAATCGGTTGTCTTCTTGGCGGAATGTCGGGGCGATAATCTGGTGGTGAACCAATCTACCCACTGCATCGAATGCATGCACCGACACCTCTTCTTCTTTTTTGTTTTCGAAGGTGATGGTGAGGTTATCGGTTGTGGGGTTGGGGAAGGTGGAGGAAACTCCTTTTAATCCATCTATTTCGGATTGTTGTCTGAAGTTACCACTAACACCTTGGGTGCTATTTCCGTCCAAACAACTAATAGTAAATAAATAATTCAAACTCCTTTTTCCTTCTAGGGAATTATTGTTACAGGGCAATAAGGGAGAAGTATTAAAAATAACTGATATGTCAAACCCAAACAATCCATTATACTGAGATTGGATTTGCCCCATCGTTACATTAAAGTCAACTTTTATTTCATAATATGCACTACCTCCTTGAACATAATTGGTATTTGTAACCAGAGAAGATGCCACTAAAAGCCCTTGTACCGGATTGTTATTTGCAGGAGACACCAAATAATGACAAGAACCCGCACCACTTTCAATATGCACTTTAGGCAATAGAAAGTAAAGGGTTGAACTGTTGGTGTTCAAGCATTCTGCCAATAACTCTCCTCCACCTCCACCTCCATTCTGCATACCGAGCACAACTCGGGTTTGGGCGTCTGTTCCGAAAGGGATAAGAAGGATTGTTAAGAACAATCCGAAAAACAACTGTGTTAAGCTTTTCATACTTCAAGTTTTTTTGTGAATGAGTGATTTATACCCGTTTTATTCCGAGTATACTTAAACAGATGGAAGGTTATAAAAAGATGAGGGGTTATTTCCCTAATATTTTTTTCGCTTTCGTAGCGGAATTAAAATCCGGTGTATTTATGATGGTATTCAACACTTCTTTTCCTTTGTCTTTTTCTCCTTTTTTGAAATAGGTTGTCGCCAACCACCAATGTGCGAGTTCCCTTGCGGAAATATTATCTGAAGTATTGATGATCCCATTCAGTTCCTCAATCGCATCATCAAATTTTCCGTTATCGATAAAGGTCCGGCTTTCGCCGAATTCTTTTTTAACATCTTCATTGAACGTGGACGCTACATCATTACTTCGGAGCAGGTCATCAGACATTTCTTCTGTATATGCAAAAACCGCTGATGTATCCATTTCGCTGCCTTGTGGCAAGAATGTAAAAACCCCTATCGCCAACAAAATGACAGCGGCTAAGGGGATTAGAAACCAAAGTTTGCGATTTTTTTGACCGGTGATTTTTTTGACCGGTGTATCTATATGTATGCCCTGACCTTGTCCGGCATTTGACTTCCAATCCGTAATCGGGATTTCATCTCGTTGGGTTCGAATCAAATGTTCAATTCCATCCGAAGCATCTTCGAACGCCCGTACTTCATTTGCGAAAGCCGAATCTTCCACCAGCCGTTTTTCAAAGGCGGTGAGTTCCGGCTCGGACAAATCCAAGTCTAGGTACCGCCTTACCAATTCTTGTTCCATATCGTTGAGCCGTTTAGCCATGATAATTTTCTTTTACTTCCTGTAATTCTTGGTAAGTATATTTTCTTAGTTTGCTGATACAACTTTCTTTTTTCTTTGCTGCGGCATTCGCCGAGGCGATACCTAAGGATGAATAAATATCTTTCATCCTTTTCTTTTCGAAAATAAATAGTCTAAGCAAGGTCATGCATTTTTCATCCAGGCGTTTGAGCGCCTTTCCCAATGCTACATGACGGATTTCTTTTTCATCATGCTCAGACAGCGAATCAAAATCCAATATCGTTTCTGAATTACTATCGAATGATTGCCGAGCTTTTGCCGGGTCAAATTCTACCGTCGTTTTCTTTTTTCGATCTTTTGTTTGGTTAAATCGGATATAGGCGTTATTCGCCATGATATATAAATATCCGTTTACGTTTTCGGGCAATGCTTCTTCCCGGACAAAAAACCGATCCCAGAACTTGGTGATTACCAAAGAACAAATCTCCTCGGCATCTTCCCTAGAATTACACTTGCGGGTAAACATTGGCAACAATATACTTTGGTATATTTCCCGAATGTGCTCATCCAATAGTTCCCGATCTCCGGCCCTGGCTTTTGAAAAAGCCTTGTACCAAACAAATTCGTAATCCATGA
>JAHDCE010000103.1 GCA_020630045.1 Saprospiraceae bacterium
GACCCGGATTGTACCGCATCTTTAGATTGCGATTATACCAGAGCATCAGGTGGTAGTACTTCAGGTTTGGAAAGTAACAACAGATTAGCTGATAAAATCGCAAAGCGGAACTTCAACCGCACCAAGTCGAACCAACTTGAAATGCAAGTGAATACAAGAGAGAGAAAATGGAAAAAAGGTCATGCCCACAGCATGTTGTCTCGCGGACCGGGTTTGAATTTACAAGATTTCGTACCGGTAGATGTCATCGAAAATTCCGAAACATTCATTTCGTCTCCAGAAGATTTGATTGGTATCACAAATGCACAAGAAGTATTGAGTGTCGATTATTTTGTCAATGAAGACCGCGATGCTTCCATGTTGGCAGTAGCTGCCGAAGACGGTGTTTACGAACACACCAAATACATTTGTGATCGTTTACACGGTAGTCGTTTGCTCAATATTTGGAACTACGCCATCGATGAGAAAAATGAATTTATCGTAGCGAAATATGAACAACCTGACGGCTTAATCGAATACTCTTGTAGCTTCTCGTTTTATCCGGACGAAGCAGGTGATTTTGTGATGGAAAGCCACTGGAATTTGGTAGACTATGCTCACAACGAAGAGTACTACACCTTCCAAGTTTGGGCGAACAATGTCCTCAATCTTGAAACAATTGTAAATGGTATCCTCGAGAATGTCAAAGAACAAGGAGAAATCAAAGAATATCGGTTCTCTGAAATCCCTAATCTTTATATCGAATCCATTACCTATGAAAACCATACGATGACCTTGGAAATCGTCAACCATTCCGAATCATCGGTATTGGATGTACAAGGTGAAATGTTGGCGACCGAAACCGCTGAAATGGAAACGGAAAATTGGACGGTAGCTTTGACAGGTGAAGCCCGCCAAATCATTGAAATCGACACTAGGGGAGCATACGCTATCGGATTGACCTTCCACCACGAAGAGGAAACAGTCGCCGATGGTGTTTACTTCGCCGATGGTGTATGGGGATTGGATACCAATGGAGAAGGAACCATGATTCAGAATTTCACCGTTTCCGCAGACGAAGCAATGGAACTGGAAGACGGATACATCGTAGGACGTGACGTTCATGTACAAGGAGAGGTAAAAGAATATATCGCTGTTTATCGCTCCTTGAATGCGGCTTTCCAGCCGGTGGATTTAAATCAATACTCACATATGATTTTTGATGCTCAAGGTAGCGGTGAATTAGAAATAGTATTGGTAAAAGAAAGCATTTCCGAATGGGAGAACCAACCACGAAATACGATTACGCTTAATCCAACACAAAGCAATTTCGTATTGAAATTAGAAAGTATGTTTGAAGAAGGTGCTGACATAGATGTTTCGGATGTCAGAATGTTGGTATTCTCCTTGAAAGGAGACAATGAAAATGCACGTGGATTCGATTTGAACATAGCAAATGTAAGATTCGCCGATGGCAATGAAGACGCCAATGATTTAACAGAAACAACATTAAGTCAAGTCATCCCCAATCCGGTAATGAACGAAGCGGAAATCATGTTCCAGTCAAAAGAAGAAGGCGAATATTCTTTCAGATTGATGACTGCTGCCGGGCAGGTCATTACCGCTGCTCAAGCAACCGCCGTATCGGGAATGAATGTTCACAACTTTGTGAATGATAACTATGCGACCGGCGTTTATTATTATGAATTCAGATTGCCGGATGGCACTGTCATAACGGATAAATTGACCATTGCTCAATAATTGTTTTTCTTGGATATATAGAAACACCGTCGGCAATTGCCGACGGTGTTTCACTTTTTTGAAAACATTGCTAGGATTCCCCTACCTTTGTAGCTCAATTATTATCCATGCAGTTACAGAAACCACTCGTTTTTTTTGATTTAGAAACCACAGGCGTTAATGTCGCCAAAGATCGTATCGTCCAAATCGGTGCGATTAAATGGTCGCCTTCCGGCGAAAGGGAAGAAAAAAACGTCATCATCAATCCGACGATTCCCATACCACTCGGCGCTAGTGCCGTACATGGCATTTACGACAAGGATGTCGAAGACAAACCCACCTTCAAACAAATCGCTAAAAGTTTCGCTACTTGGCTACAGGGATGCGATTTGGCCGGATACAATTCAGATAATTTCGATGTTCCCATGCTCATCGCTGAATTCGAAAGGGTAGGAGTGGAGTTCCCTGAAAGTGACACCGTATTCGTGGATGTGTTAAAAATTGAACGACTGGTCAATGCCCATACATTGGAGGCGACTTACCAGCGATATACGGGACAGCCGCTTGAAGGCGCTCATGATGCGATGGCCGATATCCGGGCGACCCTTGCAGTTCTTGAAAAACAATTGGAAAAATTCGAAGCACTCCCAAAGGTTCCGGCCGAATTAGACGCATTCGTAAGAGGCGATAATGTACGAGTGGATTTCGCAGGTAAACTGACGATGATTGAAGGAGAAGTTTGCTGGGCATTCGGCAAACACAAGGGCGAACCCGTCGCTCAAACCAGGGGTTATGCCGAGTGGTTTTTATCTAAGGATTTCCCTTCTGAATCCAAACGACACATCCGTAAAATTTTGGAGGAGCTATAAGGAATCGATGTCAAACCCGATTGTCTTTACCCTTCGTCCCACTCCTCCGTCCGGGCGGATATCTTCTAGTATCATCTGCTCGGCTCCGGGTTGTTCGAATACCTCCTTCATATTCCGTACACGTCCATAAGGAACTTGCCTTTCGGCAAATCTTTTCTCTAGAAGGGCATATGAGATTTCTTGAATGGTTTCTTGTAAATAGCGTCCTAGGAGTTCTCGATGGATAACCCGGTTCGTATTGGTGGAAAAACGCTCATCCTCATGCATTTTTAATCCCAAAGACAAACATAAATTTTCAAATTGGACATCCGTTCCCACAGCAAGTACGATGAGTTTATCGTCGGAAGTACGGAAGGATTCCCCGTAAGGGGCGATATTGGGATGCAAAGTGCCCATAGGCTGGGGAATATGCCCGGCCATTAACCAGTTAGAAGCCTGATTGACCAAGGACGCCAAGGCGGACTTGTACAAGGAGGAAGTGACAAGACTTCCTTTTCCAGTTTTTTCCCTTTGTAATAATGCGATTAAAATACCCTCTTTAAGTTGATGTGCGGCGAGGACATCTATCAATGCCACCGGCATTTTGGATGGTGGCCTGTCCGGTTCTCCGCACATATATAAAAAGCCGGCTTCTGCTTGCAAAACCACATCAAAAGCCGGTCTCGGATCCTCCTCGCCGAATCCTGTCAATTGTGCGTAAATCAGTTTCGTATTGATTTTAGAAAGGGTTTCGAAATCTACTTTTAAGCCCTCCGATTGCTTTTTTCTAAAATTAGAAATAACGATATCCGCATCTGATAATATTGAAATAAGATGCTCGTAATCTTGACTGTCTTTCAGGTTTAAAAATATTTCTTTTTTGCCCCAGTTGATGCTACAGTAGTATGCCGAGTAATTTCGGTCTTTCGGTTCATTGGGGAGCTTCCACTTTCTCGTCAAATCCCCTCCCGTCTTCTTGTTTTCTATTTTAATAACAGTCGCTCCGAGTTCCGCGAAAAACATGCCTACGGATGGCCCGGCTAGTACAGAAGCTAGCTCTACGACTTTTAATCCTTTGAAAGTTTGGTTCATTATAGTTTTACTTTAAATCTGCTCGAAAAACCAATTGTAGATGGATAAGAATTTTCTGAATTCTTCTTGATTACTTAATTTTTCAATTGAAAAATTGGGGCGTTTATCTATTTTGTCTTTACTGATTCTCACACCTTTAATTGTGTTCATTTTTTCTAATAATTCGATTCTTTTCTCTTCTTGGTCAAAGGGGGGCTTGCCCTTGTAATATTGGAAATAAATCTCAACAGAGCCATCTGTCCAAATGGCAAATAGTTGATGTTTTATTCCCTTGGAAAAAACAATAGGAATCATTGACCCCCGCTTTCCTGAACCCCAAAATATTCTAGTACATTTTTCTTCCGCCCAATTGTGTATTTCATAAAAACGCTGTACCGCCAAAGGAGAAACCTTTTCCTTGAGTGCCTCCAAAAAAGAATCTTGACTCCATGCTTCCGCCTTTCTAGTAGAAGTGGTTTTCCTATCCGAAGCGTGTATGGTTTTGCCGATGACTCGAGGCACAAGCGTCCGTATATCTTCTGACTTGAATTGCTTGATTTCAACACCAAGTATTTCCGCAGGAGACATTTGTTCATTCAAAATACCGTCAGCGACAATAAGCATCCTGATTTTACCGGCTCTTAGGTTGGTTTTGACGCTCTCCCAGAATTCGTCAATTTCAAATTCACCTTCCATAAACGTTTCAAGACGGTCTATCGGGTCGAGTTTTTCCTTCTCACAGGTTTGCTCATATAAATGAATGACATCTTCTATTTTCCAATAAGAAACCGCATTGGCGGCATAATCCAATATTTGCCCGATGACTTCCCTCCGGATTCGAGTGTCCGTGCTTCTTTTGACTTCAATCAAAGTAGGAATACCTTCTTGATCGATAAACAGGTGGTCAAGGGACCACCTGTTTCCCTTGTTTTTATCATCCGGTACTCCAAACTCTCTAGAAATGAACAACCATTTCCTAGGTTTTTCGGGATGGATTTGTTTCCCTGAAATCAAATTCGGATATTCTGCTAAAATGGATTGTAATGCGGATTCAGACAAAAAATCCGTTTCTTCCAATTCTTGTAGTCGTCCGCTTTTGTCAAGGATGAATATGGAGTCTTTCATGAGTTTTGTAATAAAGTCAAGCTAAAATATGGTTGGTAAGTTAACATTTAAAAACTGGAAAAAATACACCTTCGAGTTCTTGTCCATATTCGTCGCTGTGATTTCCGCATTCGCCCTCAATAATTGGAATGATGCAAGGAACGCGAGACATGCGGAGGAAAAGATATTACTCGAAATCAAGAACGGTATACAAACCGATATGGAAGATTTCGATTCCAATGTCGCTAATCATGAACTCGCTCTCCGTGCCAATGTCTTTTATCGTGATTTGATTAACGGGAAAGATTTGAAACAAGATTCGGCAGCTTATTTCAATATATTGTTGTTTCGGGACTTTACGCCCATCGTCAATTTATCAGGTTACGAATCATTAAAATCTTCAGGGATGAAAACCATTAAAGATGATCGCCTACGATTTGATATTATCAAACTTTACGATTACCATTACAATATTATTACCAAGTTAGAAGACGAAATAGAAGAGATGTCTTCTTATTCCAATTATTTTCACCGAACCAACGAAGTATTACATCCCTTCATGATTTTTGATGACCAAGGCCGCTTACGCGGATTCGAATCGCCGGTCAAAATATCAGACAACGAACGCAAAGAGTTATTGAGTTATTTGTGGCGATTAGAAATCAACCGACGTTTCAAATTGAGTCGCTATGATCGAATGCAAAAAGAAATGCAAAAAGTGATTGAAGGTATTGAAAAGGAGTTGGAGTGATAGGACTTATTAATGACATCGCTTAAGAGTGGCTGCATGAGCGATAAATCAAGATTTGTCTTGATTTTATGTTCCGAAAAAGCTCATACTCTCAATTATTCAACAGCTTCATTTACTGGTATGGTAAAGTGCTAAAACACCACCATTAAAATATCAGGAATGGGAAAATCTATTACCCATATAAGAATCATTCCGATAATTCCACCCAGTATCTGAAATGGAAGAATTCGTTTTATCTGTTCCGGAGTTGCTTTTTTTCCGGTTGGTCCGACTTCTCTACCGGACAAAGGATGTTCGACCAAAAATTCTGCTCCTTTTTTAAAATATATCCATCGAATCAATAGAATCCATAATAAAACAATAGAAGTATGAAATGCCAGTACGAATGGATTGAACAGTTTGGGGTTAAAGTACTCAAAAAATGAGTGTGTATATCCGGTTAAACTTCCAATCATCATAATAATCCAAGGAATATTTCCGAAAAACAATATTCCTTTAAAGATTTGATCATATCCTTTTTCTAGTTCTGGTTTTTGTTTGATGTATTCCTTGGCTCGCCACCTTATGAAAAATGCGTTAAGTGTAGTTGTGCCAATAAATGTAATCCAGAAAAAATTGAAAATAAGCTTGAAAATAAACATGTCCAGGGTGATTTAGAGGTGATTCAATCGAATGATAAATATAGATGTCATCTAAATCAAATGCCTATTTTATAGATGAATAGAAGTAACAATTCGAGCATTGGCGTCATTCAAACTCTTCCCAAGCCTCCTGTGCTTCTTCCCAAGTTTCCAGTAGTGCTTCCATGCCATTTTTCAAGGTGCTGTATTCTTCTAGGATTTTTGCTGAATCGTCACGGTCGTAAAAGTCACTCGCAGACATCAAACCTTCTATTTGCTCAATTCTTTTTTCCGCTTTTTCAATGTCTTTTTCCGCTTTTTTCAAAACTCGCTGTACCTTCTTTCGCTGCTCATTCCGGTTCTTTTTTTCTTCCGGTGTCATCGGTGTTTCGACAGCTTGCGACTCCTTGGCTTTAGGCGTCGATTTTTCGGCCTCCCGCATATTAGCGAGCTGCCGCTTCTCCAAATAATAATCGACATCACCCAAGTGTTCGAACAATTGACGGTCACGGAATTCTATGGTCTTATCGGTAAGTCCACGTAGGAATTCACGGTCGTGCGAAACGACGATTAAAGTGCCGTCATATTGCTTTAAGGCCTCTTTCAAAACCTCTTTGGACAAGATGTCCAAGTGGTTGGTCGGCTCATCGAGCACCAGCAAATTGAAGGGTTCGAGTAGCATGCATGCTAATGCCAATCTAGCTCGTTCACCTCCTGACAAAACTTTGGTTTTTTTCTCGACATCCTCACCGCTGAACATAAAGGCTCCTAGAATAGAGCGGACTTGAGTTCGCATATGTTCAGGTGCCTTGTTTTCCATGACCTGCAACAATGTCAAATCCGGGTGTAGGGTTTCCGCTTGGTTTTGTGCATAATATCCCACCTGGACATTATGCCCCAAGTCAATCGATCCTCCGGTAGAAGGTTCTTCTCCGATTAGTATTTTGGACAAAGTCGTTTTTCCTTGTCCGTTTTGACCGACAAAGGCGACCCTTTCCCCTCGTTCCAAAGTAAGGTCAACGCCGTCCAATACGCGTAATGCCCCATATCGTTTTTCTATTTTGGTCGCTTTTACTGAGATACGTCCTGAACGTGGAGCAGGAGGAAACCGTAGGTTCATCGTAGCGGTGTCTTCCGCCGAAATCTCGATACGTTCCATTTTATCCAACTGCTTTTTCATGCTCTGAGCCATCTTGGTCTTAGTCGCCTTAGCCATAAAGCGAGTGATGGTACGCTCCTTTTCGGCAATCACGCGCTGTTGGTTTTTGTAAGCGGATTCCATCATTTCCTTCCGCTCCTTCCTCAACTGCATGTATTTTGAATAGGGAGCGTTGTAGTCAAACAATTTACCCAATTCGATCTCCACCGTCCTATTGGTAACCGTGTCTAAAAATGCACGGTCGTGAGAAATCGTGATGACCACTCCTTCGTAATTTCTCAGGAATTTTTCCAGCCAGATAATCGATTCGATGTCCAAGTGGTTGGTCGGCTCATCCAGAAGCAAATAATCCGGACGTTGCAAGAGCATTTTCGCCAATTCGACACGCATTTGCCAACCGCCACTGAACTCATCCGTCAAACGGTTCATATCTCCGTCCTTGAAACCGAGACCTTTTAATATACGCTCGGCATCCGCTTCCATCGAAGCACCTCCTAGTAGCTGGACGCGTTCATTGGCATCTGAAAAGTCTTGTAGAAGTTTGGAATAACCATCACTTTCATAATCCGTCCGTTCCGACATTTCCACATTCATCTCTTCTATCTTGGCTTCCAGTTCCTTCACCTCCTTGAATGCCGTCAATGCTTCTTGCATAACTGTTTTGCCGGAAGGCAATTCCAATTCTTGATGAAGGAATCCTAAGGTAGTGCCATTAGGACGGGCGACTTGTCCCGAGTCGGGGACTTGGTCGCTCGCTATGATTTTGAGCAGTGTGGATTTTCCGGCTCCATTGCGACCGACCAGACCTATCCGGTCCCGATCCTTGACGGTTAGACTGACATTATCTAGCAAGGCTCTGAAGCCATATTTTACTTGTACATTCTGAATCGTGAGCATGACACAAAGATAATGGAAATATGGCTTAGAGGTAGAGACGTTCTTTAGTTACAGCACGTTCATTATAGCTTCCGGACTGAGATAGTCATGAAAAACATCTTCAACTCCTAAGGACTTTAGCTTCCCGTCTTTCAAAACGTCAATCCCGATTAAGCGAATTTCCATATTCTTACATGTCCTGTAATCCCAAACCGCATCACCGAAATAAACAGTTTCTTCAAAAGTAATATTGGAATAAAGTTCCTTGGATTTTTGTAAGGTATAATTCAATATTCCTTCCCGGGAAATGGAGTAATCGCTATTGCCGAAGGGGATGTTTCGATAATCAACCCCGATGGTTTCTAGTTTTAATTTTGCGGAAAGTGAGCATGCGCCGGTGGCAATGCCTATTTCATATTCACTATTGTTTTTTATCATTTCAAAAAAAGCGGCTGATCCGGGAATTTCCCGGAAGCGGGACACGTCATTTTGGTGTTCTTTGTGCATCAATTCCATAAAGCGATCAATCAATGGTTCCCACTCATCATCTTGTAACCCTTTTCCTCGGAGCGTTTGCAATATTTCATCAGCTACGCCCCGATCAGTTACGTTTTTGATGTTGGACCAATCGCCATTTAATATATTAAATCCGAAAACCTCTTCAAATGCTTGTATATAACATTTGTCATCTACCGCTTTGGTGTCTGCTAGTGTTCCGTCGATATCAAAAATGATTAACTTCATTGTCAAAACCATCAAGTCATGAAAAAATATTGGTTCAAAATCAGTCTATTGTTCCTTTTCGGAATATGGGCCTGTCATCCTGCACAAGAAGAGAAGCAGGAAGATGAAACTACTCCGGAACCTTTCGAAATTCCCGAAGGATTCGAATTGTTGAAAAATATTGAAATGATTCCTTTTTGTTTGCCTTTTCCGGAAAAGGTATTTAAACGAGATTTTTCCAAACCTTATCCTAAAGGTAAACATGTTTTATTGTCTTCTGATGGAAATATCAATCTCATTTTTGAGGGGACATTCATAGATGTTCCTTTCGATAATTTATTCGAAAAATATCTAGACGACCTTTCTGAAATAACCGCAGATAAACTCAGGGCGGAAGAATTCTCTAAAAATCAATTTAAGCTATCTTGGGAAAAAGATGGCTCTATTATTTGGTTAAAAAAATGGCGGGTAGATGATAATGAAGTCGTCACCGCAAGAATCGAATATTCCAAGGCTAAGGATAAAAGGGTTAATGAATTAATTGCTTTATTGTCAAAGTTAGATTTTCCTTCCTGTGAATATATTATTGAAAATAAAATTCCGGAAGTTGTCATGACTCCTAAGGAAGAACTTGCGGAGTTTAAGAATAAATATGAAAGTAAATGGAAGGAAAAGCCACAGGCTTTTCCTTCCAAGGAAGCGAGCATCATAAAAATATACGAATTGGATTGTGAAGGGGATTGTGATCGTGCTGAATTTACCCACCGTGTATCTAAGGGAGAGAATATAGATGCGGAGGAATTAAATGATTTTTTGGACATCCTGAAAAATCCGGATTCATATAGTGAATCCGGGGCGGCGTGTTATTCGCCAAAATTCGGTATTGTATTGTATGACGCCGAAGGAGTACCTTTCGATTTTATGAGCTTGTGTTTGGATTGTAATAATTATCAGACTTATCCGGATAATATTGATGTTGAAATAAAAGATGAAACAAAATACGCATTGAGTCGTGATGCTCGCCGCAAACTTAGAAATATACTCGAAATTAAGTGGAGTGGAAGAAATTTGACAACGTCATTTTTTTCTTTGGCGATTTGAAAAGCACAGGCATAGCCGTAGCTATGCTGA
>JAHDCE010000104.1 GCA_020630045.1 Saprospiraceae bacterium
GGTCGCTACTTGTTCTGCCTCCCAAGCATATGTCTTTTTCATTTCCAAATTAGATTTTCATTACCTATTTAGGCAATTGAGTTATTGGTTCTGATGCAATCGTTTCGTTGGGTGTGTATTCATCATTATCCAGCATGATTTCTCTGACTCTCTTCTGGATAGGTGTTTTACTGAATTGGTTGACAAACCGTTTTCGGGCGTTTTCCGCCAAGGAAATCCAGTCCGAAGTATTTTTCATTTTAAGCATCGCTTCGGCGATTTGCCGGGGGGATTTTTTATCCACCAAAAATCCTTCTTTTCCGTCTTCAATCATTTCAGGAATGGAGGCATGCCTAGTAGAAATAATCGGATTGCCGGCGTTCATGGCTTCAATGATCACTAATGGTTGTGCCTCAATAGGATAATATGTGGGAAGGATCAAAGCGTCAACTTCTAGAATTTTTTGTCGTATCCATTCCCGATCTGTTTGCTTCCCCCATATCTTGATACGATTAGACAAGTTGTGTTGTCGTGCATAGTTTTCAAAAACCTCGCGATCTTTCTCAGTGTACCATCTCCCGATAAATTCTACATGACAAAAATCCTCTCCTTGCTCGTTCAGTATTTTCATGGCTTCAAGGATATCGAAATATCCTTTTGAGGGAATCATGTTACTGAGGTAAAGAAATGTTTTTTGAGTGGTCGTTTCTTTGGTTTTCGCTTGAAATTTTGTTTGTACTTCTTGATCTGAGCAAAGCAATTTTTTATCTATTAAGTTGCTTAGTACGAAGCATTTTTCTTCGGGCAGATATGATTTGACATTGGCTTTTAGTGAAGGAGCTAGAAATATAAATTTATCGACTCGGCTCACGAATTTATTCACCCATCTTTTCAACCATCCCCTTTCGAATATGATATGAAAATCTCCATTGTGATTGTGAATGACGATGGAAGGGACATATTTATAGGTCGCCCAAACAGTTGCCATATCCCGGAAGTTACCTTTGAGTCTCGAAGCACCTACAAAATATAGGATATCATACTTTTCTTTCTTGACCTTTTGGTTCAGTTTTCTGACCATCCCGATCATATGTAGGAGAAAAACAAAGTTGTGTTTGAGCTTCCCGAAGGAAAATCCTTCTTTATCGAAGGACTTGATACTGGTATCCATGATATCGATATCGATATCATCTTTTATGAGATTGTAAGTATTGAGTGTGGCAATAGTCGCCCCCGTAAATCCACTTTCGGCATGTGGGAATGGGCAAAAGAATATCGCCTTCGGCTTTTTTTTATTCACGTTCATCGTTTAATACCAATTGTGGTCTTTTTCATATCCGAGCTTGATAAGCGTATCGCCACCATAGTGGTCGAATACTTCACAAGCTTCTTTTGAAAATTTATTTTTCCAATCTCCATGAATTCCCTTTCGGAGAAAGCTTTTGGTATTTTCTTCGCCGGGTTTACGTTTTGCTTGATTGCGAAAAGAATATTTATTGACAATAGAAGAAAGTTTTTCCTTGTCCACATCTTTCCCATCTTGCCCTAAAAACAGCATTACTTTTTCTAATTCCGCTGTAGCATCTTTCAACATATCTTCATAAAAAACGCAGCACGAATTGGGTTTTTCATAATAGTTATCGACGAACTGATTCCAGCTAAATTTAGTAACGCCCCTTCCTATTAAAGTTTTTTGGTATTCCGTAAACATATATTCGATGAAGCGAGGCAAGTTTTTTTCAATATCATTGAAATCTTCGAATGGCAATTTTTTTCTGTATTTATCAACTACAAAAGCCATGTTTCGATCATGTTTGATTAACATTTGATAATAAAAAGAAACCATGATATCCCTACCATCCCTCATAACGGCCACCACTTTATAGAAGTTTTTATGGTTCATGATATGACCATGCAATATGGACGGCATTTTCTTGACATTGATATTACGTTGGAAAGGTAAGTTCAAAGAATCGGACATCATTTGACACAACCAAGAGGCACCTGACTTTGGAAATTCCGAAACGAGTATAATTCCGTTTTTTTCCGCTAGATAATGCCAGTAATACAACCGTATTAAATTGTCATACCTAATTTCCCATTTCGACCTTGTATCAATACCCATGCTGACTTATTGCTTACTTTTGACTCCGTTATTTTAAAAAGGTCAATGTTTTTAATTGACAAATGTGTTTTTTATTCCTTTTGTAGTTCATCCTCTCCGTTCAAATTACTTTCGCCATATGTGAAGTAGACATAAATTGTAGCAAAGTACATTGACAACATAATCCATTCAGTAAGAGCGAAATCTCCGGCTCCTCCGGAAACCAATATCCTAATCAAAGGTAATGATGGGAGCATTAAAGCCCAAGGCATTGAAAAGTATACGTTTTTTTTCATTTTGCCCAAGGAATAAACGGCCATTTTATAAACGTATTGAAGTAGGATATATAAATACAGCAACACGGCGAATAGTACTCCGCTTATGCCGCACATGTACCATATATTAAGAAAGAAATTGTGTATGTATACTTCCCTTCCCGCGTAATGAGGCACTTTAGCCCCTAATCCAAATCCAAAAATTGGTTTGGTAGAGATACCTGCCACGGCTTCAGCAAACATATCCGTACGTCCTCCCCCTTCCGTATCTGTAAAACGCCCTAAAATTGCCGAGGCGATTCCGGCTATTTGTTCCCAAAATACGACTAGCCCACTTGTTAACAGCAAGGTTCCCAGTACTCCTAGGATGAGGTATCTAATGTATTTTTTATGGACGGTCAATAATAAGAAACCCAGGAAAGAAAAAGAGAGTCCTAGAATGTTGGAACGGCTGACCGTAAGGAGCATGAAAAAGATGACGACGACCTTCGCCAGGTTGAAAAAAAAGTTTTTTTTTTACCAAAAATGGAAAACAGGAAAAAGAAGAAAAGGAATCCCGTCGCCAAGTTATTTCTCAATGCCACTACTACTTCATCGTCTGAATCGTAGTTCACTTTCATTGCCCAAATATCAAAATTGAACAAACGTTTATAGAGTTGGAACATTAGGACTTGAGGGTCTCCGCTAAGCAATCCTATGCCAATGACTTCTATAAAAGATTGTCCGATTACGAAAAACGCCAATTGTGTATATGCCACAAAGAGGAGTGTTCCGAATAGGGCGCCATATAATAATGCCTTGGTTAATTTAAGGCGTATGACTTCTATAAAATTGACTGCTAAGAGAAGAAACAATCCAAAGTTAACTCCAGCTTTAAACAGGAAAACGACGGCTTGTTTCAGGTGTTCAGTATATGTGGCCGAAACGATATAGGTTGTAAATAAGATTCCATAAATCAGGAGAAAAACATGGAATTTTTTCAAAAAGAAAAACATGGAACTCCTGAAGCGTTTAAACACTAAACATCCTCCCATCAAACCCACAAAAATATGGGTATGTTTAAGACTGACTCCTCCTAATTCAACCAATTTAATCCATTGGAATAACAGAAGGCTAACGAAAAAGAAAGAATTCGTTGCTAGGAACAGTTTGTAGACTGCATCTACAATGGAAGTAAACGTGATATGTTTAGGAATGCTTAATCGCATTTTCGATTCTACTTACCAAGGTGGTTGAGTTCCGGTCAGTTCTTCTAGTTTTCCTGCCTCCTCCTTGTAAACATCTTCAAGAAAATCATCATAAATATCTGCCGCCTTTTCGGTATTTACCACATCCGTATTCATTTTCTGATACATGGGTGTGATATACTTTTTACCGAATCGAACCAATGGCAAAAAGAATCCGCTTTTTCCTGATTGTTTGAGGAGCCACACCCTCAAATTGCCATACAAATTATTGAGGGATTCATTTTTGACTTTCCGGGTCTGGTTGTGCCTGACAAAATTATGGCTTTCATAAAATCCGGCGTCAAGTCCAAGGTCTTGGGCTACGTTTTTCATAAAGGCTTTTACATCATGTTTTAAATCTTCAAAAAAGTAAACATGGACGTTCTCTTTTCCGAATAATTCAAAATAAGGTTGTAAAAATTTATGGTAATGTCCTGTATCTAGGATACAGTAAAAAGGCTCCTTGATATTATGTGGTGTCCGCTTGTTAATTTCCATATATTCGGACAACTCCATTTCTTTGGGAATCAATTCCAATTGCTTGGCGAATTGGAAGAAAGATTTGAAACGGAATTTAGGCGCTCGCAGCAAAAAAACGAATTGGACTTGGTGGCCTGTCGCTTTTACATATTTAGCGACTTTGCCTGGTGTACCCGGTGAATACAAGTAATCCGGCGACCCTTCCAGCTTATAGGTTTGCCCTTTATAGGCTCTATAAAACTTATCGTAGTCCGCGTAATTTTTCTTTTCTTCTGAAAACTTATGGATGGGATCTAGGGGAATATTATACCCTTCATCCAGAAAAAAGTTGGCTTGTTTGATGAAGGAAGGACAAACATCAGGATGCTCCGCCAAATATTCAAATACGGATGTCGAACCAGCTTTGTTCGTCCCGCCGATAATTAAATATTTTTTTCCTTTATCCATATATTACTTTTCGTAGTATTTGATGCGAATTCGTTTAAAGACGACTATTAGATCTTGTCATGAAAAATCGATCCCGTATTTTTCCGCTAGTTTTTGATTGTCTTCTTTGAATTTCAATTTTAAGTCGTTCCTAAGACTTTCCTCAAGTGGCGGAATTTTCTTTTCCGTTTTGTTGAGTCTGACCAAGGCTTTCCTGATTTTAGTTTTCATTTCCAAGGGAACGATTTTCCCCACCAAAGAACGATACCAGGTTTGTCGACTATATACCTTTGCCAAAGCTTCCGACTTCGGCATGTAGGTTTTGTTTGCGACATTATTATTAATTTCAAAACCATCGAGTCCAATGAATTCAAACATCCTATCTAATTGTCTTTGGGGATTTTGTTTGAATTCATCAAAGTTGATCAATAGTATTTGTTCTTTTGGAAAAATATCGTGGAGTTGGTTTAGCCATTTGTAGTAAAACCCCTTTCCGATATAATCACAATTCCTTTGTCTGAATTCATCATTCGGAAATCTATTTTTGACGTCCAAATAGACAATATCTTTAAAACGCTTTGCCGGTTCGGCTCCTCGGCTTTTCATGTACCAAAATGCGGAATATGCGCGATCGACAGGATTACGCAACATAGCGACTATTTTAATGTCTTGATTATGCTCTTTTAATCGTTTAAGAGCCTTTGCACTTTCGAGTATGCCTACATTTTTCGCCAAGTATGTTTTATCGGTTTCGAGCCTGTCGAAATGTTTTTTAAAATTGGCCTCATACCCATTTTTGTATTCTTCATCTTTTAGGAAGTATGTGAATTCTCCTGAAAGATCTTGACCTATAACTTCGGGATGTTGCGCCCCTAACACCAATAAACTGGAAGTACCGGCTTTTTGGGAGCCGATAATCATCACATCCAACTTCTTCTTTTCCATAATCTATCTTCCCAACAAAAAGGTGGGTAATGTAATTAACTTAAATTCTCGATATACAAAAATGGCCGCGATTATATTTTGAACCACTGCCGCAGAAGCGGTAGCGATTGCGGCACCTGTTGCTCCATAAGGAGCGATTAAAAAGAAATTTCCGAGAAGGATGACAAGGGCGGAAATGATAAAAGTATTTCTCATTTTACTTTCCTTGCCTCCCATGATAAGGATCAGCCCCACGGGCCCGAGTACGATGCTGACCAATTGCCCGATTAGAAGTATCCTCAGCAAGTTTCCTCCTTGGGCAAACTCTTCACCGAAGAAAGAGAGGATGAATTCAGGGAAGAGGGCGAATACGATAAAAATCGGAGACGCCATTACCGTAATCATCAATGTAGATTTTTGGCAAACGTTTTTGAGCGTATCCATTTCGTTCCTTGCGAAAAAACGGGATACTTTGGGCGCTAAAATCGTATTGAATCCAATTAGGAACAAGGAGGTCAATGCAGCTAATCGTTGCGCTATTCCAAAGATTCCTACTTCATCATCCGTTTTCCATATTCCTAGCATGAATACTGACGACCATAAGATAATTTGCTGAAAAATGGAAAGAGTGAATAGTGGTCTGGCACTATTCAGAAACTTGTCTTTTTCAAAATCAGCGTTCTGATGTTGAAGTTGTTCGGGGGTCAGGTCACTTCTTTCTAAAGCGGTATCGGTGGTATATCTTTTCCACAAGAAAAACCCGACAATCACAACGGCCCAAGCTGTAATGTTATAGGCCCAGATTACCCCATCAAGTCCTAGGCTACCATTTGTAACGATTACGGTCATGATAATCGCTAAAGGGAGAAAGACGCCTTTGATGGACAAGCTGGTTATTATCCGCTTTAGTCCTTTAAAGGATTCCATTAAGGTGAATAGAAAGACCGTTGGAATCACCCCGATAGAAAACAATCTTAGACTGCCACCGAAGTCAGGTCTTTCGAGGATTTTATCAGCAATGATATCAGCCGTCAAAAACACGGTAACAGCAGCTATTATCCCTCCTACAAAGGCGATGAGATGTCCATATTTGAACACCTGCCTTACCGCTTCGTTCCGACCAATCGCGACATAGGAAGAAACAAACCTAAGCATGGCTTTGTCTGTTCCGAAAATCCCCCAAACGGCCAATACATTGATGACGGACAAACACAAAAAATATCTTCCGACACCTTCGTCTCCAAGATATCTAGCGAGTACGACATTCATCCCGAATTGTAATCCGGCCGCTAGTATTTTAATCATAAAGGAAACAGACGCCCATCTGGCGACTTCTCCGATATGACCGTTTTTGAGAAAGGAATTTAGTTTTTGTATCAATTTTCAATCATCTACCGGTTCATCCTTTGACGCCCCGTTTTCTTACGTCTCTTATTTCGCCAAAACCATAAGAGAATAACCTCCTAGGAGTTTTACCGTCAAATTGGGTATGACCGGGAACATCATCCTACGTGGTACGTCGGCTATCTTTCTTCTTGTCCTTTTGTTTTTCTTGGGATTGTGCGTATAGGTATAATCTATTATTTCCAGCCCCGTATCTTCTAGTGTCGCCAATGCGGTTTCTTTAGAAAAATAGTGCAAGTGCCCTATTCCTTTCCGAGCTTCGACCAATTGATTTCTCAGTAATCCGAGCATGTGCAATTCTAGAGGAATGTGGAAGATTTTGTAGGTCGCCCGGTCATTGCATTTTTCAATGAAACCAATGTAATCCGGAACATGTTCGAATACATCAATCATTAAAAGTACATCGTGCGGCTGGGTTTCGACAGCGGTAAAATCTTCACAATAGAACTTTACATTATCCCTTTGCTTTTTTGATGCGATTTCAATGGCATCGGTCGCGATATCATATCCATCGAACCGGATAGAATCATCCTTCATGTAATCATTGAGCGAATACAGGATTTCTCCCAATCCACAACCCACCTCGACAACACTTTTCGGAGAAATATTATTTTTCTTGAGTATTTCCCAAATATTAGATGCTTTCCAAGGAGAATCTTCAACGTGCCAACTCTTGGTCAATTGCATGTAATCCGAACCGGCGTCAGAATATATATCTTTCATAATACTGAATTGTCTTTTTGTATGAGGAGGAGCCGTTATCCTCTAGCAAAGTTTTTAAAAAAATTTTTAAAAAGTCGTCCGGGTTTATTCCGCGATTCTTAATACTGTATTACTACACATGACATCGTCTTAAAATCAGGATATTCCATATAATATCCGTCTTCCTTTTGAAGAATTGTCAAGGTTTTTCCTGTTAATACTTCCTTGGCGGAAACAGGTGCTTTTCCGTTGATTGCTCCAACCCTTAGGGTATTGCCGGAGCACGGTTTGATAACCATTGTTTTCAATTCTTTTTTTGCTCTTTCAATGGCTTTTACCGCCTTCTTTTTCCTTGTGGTAACAAATGAAAAATCATTGGTGCTATTCACTATCATCCGATTGTTTTCAGAATCATAGAAAGCTGACATTTGAAGCTCGGCGCTATTGGTTTCCACTTTGGCGGGAGCTTCTTTTATGATTTCAGGATACTGGGCTAGGAAGCTTTGCTTTTCCTTGGTTTTCCCGGCCATTGTAGCCCAATTACCTCCTTTTATATAAATCACCTTTCCGCCACCACTTTCAAATTTTTTAATATTGTTTTTCATGTTTGCGGACAAGGCTTGGTCGTCAAACACAATCAAATATTTATAGCTATCCAGATTCGAATACTCTTCTATTTGGTGATCCAGAACAAAGCTGATAGGCACATGATTTTCCAAAAGGGCTTCGAACACGCCATTGATGGGCAATAAGATTTTTTCCCAAGCTTTTCGAGGTTGAGCGATATATTGATCCCGTGCTTTTTCAGAATAATGAATGGCTACCCAAGGCAAGGGCAATGTCCGTTTCATGTACGGTGATACCTTGTCGCCCATTTCAAACGATGAATTGTAATCCGGGTTCGGAAAACGTGATTCATCAATATCTACTGATGCTACTGCTCCGTGTGTCAATATGCCGGAAGTTGCAGCCAAAGCCGACTTTTCATCCAGCAATCCATGTGTCCAGACCCTAGGGGGGCGTCCTTCGGTCGCATCCCTGGAAATCATATAGCCTAGGGCATATTGAACGCCGGGTTTGATGGGAAGTGTTTTCTTATCTCCTCCGAATGCGTTTCTTTCATTCATCATTCGATAGGGTAGGGCAAATTCGATTTTAGAGACATCTGCATAACGGAAAAATTCCCCTTCAAAATGCAAGTCGTTCAGGGTCGGCCAAGAATGGGAACTAATCGAGCAAATCACTTGTGGATTTTTTTGTTTGATTCGTTGTTGAATCAAACGAAAAGCCCTTGCCATCGTCCGATTGGTAAACATTTTATAGTCATACCATTCTTTGGATTGGTGGTTCATTTTGGTGGGTGCGGACTTTCCGGTTTCTTCCTTGTATTTTTTTTGGCAATAGCCACACCAACAACCATTTACCGGCATATGCATTTCGTCAAAACAAAAACCGTCGACTCCCATATCTACGAGTTCCAATAACCTTTGTGAAAGGAAGTCGAGATATGGTGAATTCAAACAAATGATCGCACCTCTTTGCGTTTTTTCCGGTTGGCCATTGACGTCCAAGCATACCCAATCCTTTTTTTGGTTAGCTACCCAACGATCTTCGATGTGTCGATAATATGCTAGGATTTTTTGTCCGTTATCATGTGCATTATCAACCATGGTTTGTACCATGTCGGGATTTTTAACCGTCAATTTCCGACCGACTTTACTTTTCCACCAAGCAGGTTCTCCTGATGATTTGAAGTGTCTGGCAAAGACCTTGGCCCCTTGAGTTTCCATGCCATCCGCAACAGACATAAAACCGGGTTTATCCATCATTTTATCCGTGAACCTTGTATGTCCTTGAACCCGATTACCATCGAACCATTCGGGTAAAACATAATCATTCACTTTCTTTATCGGTTTCAAGGAAAGATTTTTTTTGATGACGGAATTTCCGGGTTTTCCTGAATCACCATTTACCTCTTCGGGTTGCTTGTTGCTTTTACATGCCCAACAAGACATTAAAAGAAGGATGATGAAAATGCGGATTGGAAACTGTTTCATTTTTTAGTATTAGACGCTTCGCAAGCTTCGTTGTTACTATCTATTAGGAAACGACCTTTTTGAAGTACTCATAAGTTCTTGCCAATCCTTCTTTACGGTCGATTTTCGGTTCCCAACCTAAAATTTCTTTAGCTAAGGAAATATCCGGACGTCTTCGTTTCGGGTCGTCCTTCGGAAGAGATTTGTATATGATTTTTGCTTGAGAGTTACCGACTAGTGAAAGTATTTCTTCTGCAAAGTCAATGATGGTCATTTCCGCCGGGTTACCAATATTCACCGGAAGGTGATAATCGCTCATGAGCAATCTGAAAATCCCGTCTACTAGGTCATCACAATAACAGAAAGCCCTTGTTTGAGAACCATCTCCGAAAACGGTCAAACCTTCGCCTCTG
>JAHDCE010000105.1 GCA_020630045.1 Saprospiraceae bacterium
CGGTTCATGACTTGATTGTCGTCGTTGAAAATTCGGAGATTGGAAATTTTTCGGCACAACCAATCGATATCCTCCTTGGTATCCGCATCTTCGATACCTAATAAAACAAGGAGTCCTTGCCCGATTTCAGACTTTTTGATTTGGTTAATCGTGACCGAAGCCTCGGACACTCTTTGTATGACTACTCGCATTTATTTTTCATTTAAAGGTTGTTTGATTAGAATAAGGTAGGCGGTTCAGGGATTTCAAGGTGAAGCTCCGGGAAATTATTCGAAACTTTATTGAGTCTGGTGGATATCCTATATATATGTAAGGTATCGTCTTCTAGGGGAGTCATCATGTCTTTTATTTCGGATTCGGACAAATCGGACAACCAGCGTTCTTGTCGTTCATCATCGGAAAAGATGACGGGCATCCGGCGGTGAATCAAGGACATTTCTTCATTCGGAGGACATGTTAAAATCAAAAATCCGGCCTCCGAACTTCCTGCCGGGCGGCAAATTATTCCTGCCATGACTAATATCGTATCATCTTTGGGTAGGATGCGATATGGAATTTTGTCCTTGCCTACCGTTTTCCATTCATAATAACTATCGGCAGGTATCAGACACCTATTATATTGTATTCCTTGACGGAATATTTTTTTATCGAATGCCGTTTCTCCCCTGGCGTTCATAATGGTCTTTTTACCATCGAATAGGGGAATTCCCCAGGACATGAATTCAGGTTTTCCCGACAATCCCTTTTCCTTGATAATATAGGAAGAATGCGTGGGGGCTATATTATAGCTTTCCATATCAATAGAAGACCAATCCATCTTTGGAAAACGGACACCTAATTTTTCTTTAGGGATGCTAAATGAAAACCTTCCGCACATTTATTTTTCCATTTTGCTTTTATAGAAGTTATTTTGGATATGATTGATGCATATGCATCAACAATTTCTAAGTTACTTCACAAAGTACATGTTTACAACTCTATTTTTTAATAGATTTCAATTAATTGATACTGTAATTCATTGATGCTCAAAAGTACTATACAATCTAATAAAAAATATAGCCCATTTGCCATCCAAAAAAGTAGCAAAAGAGTGATTACAAAGCTTTTATTTACATCGAAAATCAGATTAAAGAGACAGAAACAAATCATTGCAAAATTAAGTAGTTCAGTTACCAACACTTATAAAAAATAACGACTATATATCACTGACAATAAATGATTTGTAAAAATCATAAACTAACACCCTTCGTTTAAAACCATGTGTATAAACTAGGGAGTTTTCCACAGCTTTCCACACTTTTCACCCGGGTATACTTATACCTATTTTTGAATAAGTAAAATTGGTGGATATCCACCATCATTTTCCACAATGAAAACGGAGTTTTTAGATTGTGGAAAAGAAAAAGATATTACGTTAAATAGTTATTAACACTATGTGGATAAAACTGTGGATTACTCATTATCAATGCGCTCTGCCAAATTTTGATGTTGGTTTAGATTGTGAATTTGTTCACTCCGGAAATACCAAAAAATACGGACATTAAATTTCCACGAATTAACATCACTGATGATGATAGCTTTTTTATTTAAAATCATTTTATTTAATCATATAACATCACATGGTTTCGATTTGGCTCAACAAAATAATTTGGTTTTCCTTCATCTTTGTAGGACATTCAATTCCGGATGCCAGAAAAAATAAATGAACTTATGTCGTTATCGAATAAAAGTAGTGTGGACAAGGGAAGAAAATGGGTTTCCGCTTGGTTGTTGGTCGGCGTCGTGTTGGTATTGGGGCAGATTGCGATAGGCGGTATTACGAGGTTGACTGATTCCGGGTTATCCATTACCGAATGGGAACCGATTCGGGGAACGATACCACCATTGAACCAAGCGGAGTGGGAGGAGACTTTTATCAAGTACAAGCGAATAGCCAGACAACAATATGAAATTCGGAATTCCGATATGACCTTGTCGGAATTCAAATACATTTATTTTTGGGAGTGGTTTCATCGTTTATGGGCGCGGTCAATGGGGATTGTTTTTATCATTCCCTTCTTCATATTTCTCGCTAGGGGATACTTTACCCGAAAAGTGATCAATAGGCTTGGTGTGGTCATTTTATTGGCCGCCTGTGCCGCTGTAATGGGTTGGCTGATGGTTGCTAGTGGTTTGCAGGAAGAAGGAGCCGTGTCTGAGGTTATGCGTACACGTGTCAGTGCCTATTCCCTTATCATCCATTTGGTGATAGCTACAAACTTGCTGGGGTATTTGTGGTGGACTTATTTGTTGGTGAAACATCCGGATTCTATTGAAAAAGATATGCCTAAAATCAGGCGATACGCTTGGATTGTTACCGGAGTTTTGATTGTTCAGATATTATTGGGGGGATTGATGGCCGGGACAAAGGCCGGGTTGGTACATCCCCATTTCCCATTTTTTGTGAATGGTGATTTGTTATATAACCAGTTATTTAATAGTCACCAAATGAGTGTTGATAACTTTGTGGATTACGAAGTGAGTACTTTGCCCCAAGCTTGGATTCAAGTGTTTCATAGAGGATTCGCTTATTTGCTGACAATCATGATTTTGTGGTTATTTTTTAGGCTTAGAAAGGCTGGAATATCACGCAAATTGACGACGATTAACTATATGTTGATAATTATGTTGATTTTGCAAATTTCGCTTGGCGTTTTCACCATTTTGAATTCGGTCGGAAAAATTCCCGTTACGCTTGGTGTTCTGCATCAGGTAGTTGCGCTGTTGTTGTTCATGAATCTCTTGTATGTAAACTATATGTTACGTAAGCGAAAGTTATTAACACCTGTGGAAAAATAGGTGGAAAACGTCACTTAAAGGGATAATGTAACTTTTTTGATGCAGAGTTGTTTTCTTTGCGTACATTTATGTAATTAATTTAAATACACTTGAGCAAATACAAGAAGTATTACTCGAAAGAAGACGCACTCGCTCTTCTTCAACGATATTGTGTATATCAAGACCGATGTCACAAGGAAGTGAAGTCCAAATTGGTTTCCATTGGAGTTTATGGAGATGATTTGGATGAGATATTGGTGAGTTTAATTCAAGATGATTTTTTGAATGAGGAACGTTTTGCCCGCAGCTTTGCCCGTGGAAAGTTTCGTATTAAAAATTGGGGCCGCATTAAAATCCGATTGGAATTGAAGGCAAGGGGAGTTTCGGATTATTGCATCAAAAAAGGAATGTCGGAAATTGATGAAGCGGATTACGAAAACTCATTACATAATTTGCTAGCAAAAAAAAGCGAACTTCTATCAGGAACTTCCGTAACATTAAGAAAGCAGAAGATATTTAAGTATGCACTCCAGAAGGGTTATGAGTCCCATTTAATACAAAAATTGCTCCGGGACTTGACATAGAAGAAAATTTAATTTAGATTTGTGGCATGGTTTTTGATAATAATTGCGAATTTTTATCGGCCATCATTAAATAATTAATGTTTTATTAACTGCTTGTCAGTATGGAATGTTGATTGTTTTACCTCTAACCAATAGAAGATCAGTATGAATATTTTTTACTTGTCCTGTCACTGATTAGGATAAAAAACTCTCGGACGATGATTAGGCAGACCTTAAGTCAAAAGCAGACACAAAAACTTTCGCCCCAACAAATCCAGTTGATGAAACTGTTGCAGATACCAACTGCGACATTGGATCAACGGATCAAAGAGGAGTTGGAAGCAAATCCAGCCTTAGAAGAAGGAGAAGAAAGTGATGGTTTGTTGTCGGATGAAACCTATGAGGATTTACATGACAACGAGCGTTTTTTATCTTCCGAAAAAGAAAAAGGAGAAACGGAAGGAGAAAGTGTCATCGATGATTATGATGACAATGATTATGAGTCCAAGTCTGACGAAAAAGTCGAGTTGGATGAATATCTAGAAGACTATCTAGATGATGACGTTTCCAGCTATAAGTTGAATATTAGCAATTATTCTTCGGATGACGAGGACAAGACTGTTCCGATTGTTGTCGAAGACAGTTTCCACGAATATTTGGAGCGTCAGCTCGGATTGCTCCGTTTGACTGACGAACGCGAATTGATGATTGCCGAGCAGGTGATCGGAAGTATCGATGATGACGGTTATCTACGTCGCGAGCCTATCGCCATAGTCGATGATTTGATTTTCGGTCAAAACATATTTGCGAAAGAAGAGGAAATTTTAGCTGTATTAAGGAAGGTCCAGCGGTTCGACCCACCCGGTGTCGGTGCTAGGAATTTGCAAGAAGCTTTATTTATACAGTTGGAGCGCAAAAACGAAGATGACAATGTTGCTTATGAAGATAAAGCGCCCATTCGTCTGGCCGCTCGAATCATATCGCAACATTTCGAAGAATTTTCCAAAAAACATTATGTACGCCTTCAGCGTCAGCTGAATATTTCCGAAGGACAATTAAAGAAGGCGATTGAGGAGATATTAAAGCTCAATCCTAAGCCGGCAAGCGGTTATTCTTCAGGAAAAAACACGCGAGCCACACATTATATCGTTCCTGATTTTATCATTGTGAATCGTGATGGCGAGTTGGACTTGACGCTCAATTCGCGTAATGCGCCGGAGCTTAGGGTCAACGACCAGTACAAGGACATGCTCCGTTCCTATAAGCATACCAAAAAGGAAGGACGTCGAGCTGATAAGGCCCAGAAGGAAGCCGTATTTTTTATCAAGCAGAAAATTGATTCTGCCAAGTGGTTTATTGATGCCATCAAGCAACGTCAGCAGACCATGTATAAAACGATGTATTCCATCCTTCAATTCCAATATGACTTTTTTGTCACCGGCGACCAGCGTAAGTTGCGTCCGATGATTTTGAAAGATATCGCTGATATTACGGGTTTGGATATTTCGACGGTTTCCCGAGTAGCGAATTCCAAGTATGTACAAACCGAATTCGGTACCAAGCGATTGAAGGATTTCTTCTCGGAATCATTACAAACGCAGGACGGGGAAGAAGTTTCTACACTTGAAGTGAAGAAGATATTGACAGACATCATAGGCAATGAGAACAAGAAGAAACCATTGTCGGATGAGAAGTTGAAAAACTTGTTGCGTGAACGCGGTTACAATATCGCCCGGCGTACCGTCGCCAAGTATCGTGAGCAATTGGGTATTCCGGTAGCTCGTCTCCGCAAGGAATTGTGATGAATTATTACATTTGTCGGCAGATATGACGACTGCGACTCCCTACCCTTCAAAAGTATTGCTCTTCGGAGAATACACCGTGATTCTCGGCTCGACCGCTTTGGCGGCTCCATTGCCAGTATTTAAAGGTCACTGGGGATTTGATGAAAATAATGAACAAGACCCCTCTCTTAAAAAATCATTGTCGGCTTTCGCCGAATATTTGAATCAAGGAGATTTTCCCGGTTTTGATATGGCCGCCTTCCGGCGGAATTTTGAATCGGGATTGTATTTCGACTCTGACATTCCCCTTGGATATGGAGCCGGAAGTTCGGGAGCGGTTTGCGCTGCGATGTACGACGGATTTTTCAAGGAGAAAAAAACATCTCCGTTGGAATTGATGTCGGAATTCGCCCGAATGGAAAATCATTTTCATGGTGCCAGTTCCGGATTCGATCCCCTGGTTTGTTATCTCAATCAGGCGGTATTGAAACAAGGCGAAGAAATTAGAACCTTGGATCGATTGCCACAAGAGAATCGATTGTTTTTATTGGATACGGGCATCTCCCGACGTACAGGACCTTTGGTTAATATATTCATGGAAAAATGCAAGGATAATTCCTATAAGGAAAAATGTATTTCGGAATTGGTGCCTTTGGCAGATGAAGCTATCGTCCGATTCCTAGGAGAAGGTCAGCGTGATTTATTCACCATTATGGATGAAATCTCTTCTTTTCAGTTTTCTCACTTTCGTGAAATGATACCGGAAAGTTTGCTAGAGGTTTGGGAAAAAGGTTTGTTGTCGGATACCTTCAAATTGAAATTATGCGGAGCGGGCGGAGGCGGTTTTTTACTAGGAATCGTTAAGGAATCTCCTAGGAGAGAAAAAATGGATATATATGGAAAAATTATTCCTATATCGTTTTAACTCACTGATTATTTTGTAATTATGTATTTTTTATAGAAAATATTTAAACCTTTTTTTTAGTCTTTTCCTTCCGTTAAACTTTAGTTAATGAAAGTTAAATAGAAGAATTAGGTGTTATTATCACATAACTTAGAATCATCAAAACGAAACGACCACACAAAACAATTTTTTCAATTTAAAAGCTAGAATCATATAAGCGGTAAACTTTACACTAATATTTTAAATGGGTTTTCCCAGACAATTTATTAAGCCGGAAATTTAATTTGTAAACAACCTAAAATCAAAACGGCATGCAAGTACAACCGCTTACTGATCAGGCACTCATCAGCCTGTACCTGAATGGAGATGAAAGAGCTTTTGAAGAATTACTCTCCCGTCACAAAGACAAAATTTATACTTCTATTTACCTGTTCGTAAAGGACACGGCGAAAGCAGAAGATATTTTCCAGGACGTATTTATCAAGATTATCGAAACGTTGCGTCGTGGAAAGTATAACCATGAAGGAAAGTTCGTCCAATGGGCGATGCGTATTTCCTACAATATGTGTGTGGATCATTTCCGTCGGAACAAACGCCGTCCGATGGTCGCTCCTACTGATTCGTTCGATATTTTCGATGTATTACAAGTGTCGGATGACAATGTGGAGAAGAAGATGATCATGAGCGAAACTCACCTTAAAATCAGACAACTTATCGACCAGCTTCCTCCGGAGCAACGCGAAGTGGTGGTACTACGCCACTATGCCGATATGAGTTTTAAAGAAATCGCCAAGTTGACGCGAGTGAGTATCAATACGGCTTTGGGACGTATGCGCTACGCCCTGATTAATATCCGCAAAATGGTGGAGGAAAAAGAGATCAGCCTTCAGCAATCATAATTCATTTTCCGGAAGGAAAAATGAAATGATAGAAAGACTAAGCAATATCATACTATAACCTTAATCAAATAAATAACTGCTAAAGGTTGTACTGCCTTTAAATTCATAGGGTTGACAGCGATGGAACAGACTTCCATCGCTGTTTTTCTTTTCTAGGAATCAGATTCTTCCAACATCTTTTTGATCAGGGATATTTGTCCCAGGTGGTAATAGGCGTGTTCGATCATGCCTTCGATGTTGCGGCGGTAAGTGCCGTACTTTTCGTCTACGAATACGGTGTCGAGTTTGTCTTGGGGCAGCGACTCGACTGCTGCTGCGAATCGTTCCGCATTTTGAATCGTTTCGTTGACGAGGGTATTCCAGTCTTGTTCGCTGATGATTTCCGGAAGGTCAAAACTGAATTTGTCCCGAATTTCAAGTTGGCCTCCTTGGAGTACATTCAGTACGCCATTCACATAATAATTGATGTGGAACGTGAGTGCCGCGATGGTGTTCAATGATCCGACTTTTCGAGTGGCTTGTTGCCAAGTCAACGAAGTGATTTGTTTTTTGTAATTGGTGTTGGCGATCCATTTGCCATCGAGCATCACCTCGCGGAACCGATTGGCTATTTCTTTTGAATTTTCCATTTAAGTACCCGGCCATAAATAATCAGGGAATATGCTTTTCGGGTCTTTTTGCTTTATCCTTCGTACAGTCCTCAACTTGGTAGCTACGGCTACCAGTTTCCGGGCTTCCCTCGACTAAAACAAAAATACCCTTGAAAATCATTATTCAATTACTTTTGTCCAGGTACTTAAAATGCCGAATCGAACTGCTTGAGGAAGCGGATATCGTTTTCGAACAACAAGCGGATGTCATTGATTCGATATTTGAGCATGGCGATACGCTCTACGCCCATACCGAATGCGAAGCCGGTATATTTGTCGGGATCGATACCACAATTTTCCAATACATTGGGATCCACCATTCCACATCCTAGGATTTCGACCCAGGAAGTGTATTTGCAAACGTTGCACCCTTCGCCACCACAAATGAAGCAACTGACATCAACCTCCGCGCTAGGCTCGGTGAATGGGAAGAAGGAAGGTCGCAAGCGGATTTTGGTTTGGGCGCCGAACATTTCTTTGGCGAAGTAATCCAAGGTTTGCTTGAGATCCGCGAAGGAAACATTTTCGTCGATGTAGAGTCCTTCTACTTGGTGGAATTGGCAGTGTGCCCTTGCCGAAATGGTTTCATTACGATATACCCTTCCCGGGAATATGCTTCGTATCGGCGGTTTTTGATGGGTCATGGTTCGTACTTGTACCGAGCTGGTGTGTGTACGTAGCAATCGCTCCACATCGTCCCTGAGGTAATAGGTATCTTGCATGTCCCTTGCCGGGTGGTCTTCGGGTGTATTGAGAGCGGTGAAGTTGTGCCAATCGTCTTCGATTTCGCGATCTTGCGCTACGTTGAAACCGATGCGGCTGAATATTTCAACGATGCGGTTCATGACGATAGATACGGGATGGCGCCCGCCCAATGCGATAGGTTCGCCGGGAGCGGATAAGTCCAAGTTGGCTGCTTCTGCTGCTTCCGTTGCTTGTTCGGCTTGGGCTTTGAGGGCTTCGTATTTTTTTTCGGCGGCCTCCTTGAGGTTGTTCATGGCCGTACCGAATTCTTTTTTCCTTTCGTTGGGAATGTTGCGGAATTCACCGAACAAGGGTTTCAATACGTTCTTCGTTCCTAGGAAACGGATACGGAATTGTTCGACTTGTTCCGGTGTATCGGGGGTGGCTGCTTGGATTTCTCCTAGCAGGTTATTGACTTTATCGAATATTTCTTGTGCCATAATCGTGTTGTTGTGCGGCAAAGGTAGGGACTTGGTTATTTTAATAAGAAAAAACGGCAGGGAAATCGTTCCCTACCGTTTTTTAGTTTCGCCTTTTGGCGAATATTTTATCAAAATTGGCAATTATTAGATGTTATCACGAATATTGTACTCGGAATTATTCCTCCAAGTCTTCCAATTTTTTCTTGACTTGTCCGACGACTTCTTTTTGTTCTTCGATAGCGGCTTTGGTATTTTTTTGATCTTTTACGTTTTGCTCGATTTCTGCTTCCGCTTTTTTGATTTTCTCCTTATAGTTTTCAATGTCTCGGTGTAGGTCTTCGTTATTTTTGACCAGTTTGGATTGTTTGCGTTCCAATTCTTTTTGACGTTTTTCTTCTTGGTCCAATTCTTTTTTGGTGGCTTCTATAGCAACTTCTATAGCGAATCGGATGAGCATTTTTTCTCCTTCGGAGTATTTGTCGGGGTGCATATCGGAACTGAGGTAGGCGCCGCCAAGGTCAAACCAAACCGTGATGTTGCAGTTTTCGCCGGCGTCGGCGAATTTGGCGTATACGTCAACTGTGTTGGAACCGCCTAGTGCGGTGATTTCGGCGTTGTCGGTAAATGTTTCGCCGGTTTTTCTGCTGGACTTGGTTTTTCCGTCATATTGTTTCATGAATTTAGACCAGACTTTTTTGGCTGTTTTTTCATCGGCGTTGGGGATGTCGAGACTGAGTGAATTGTTGGAACCCAAGCTCATGCTGCGTGTGCCTTCGGAAATTTGAGCCCAAGAAAAACCTAGGGCAGTGAAAATGAATAGAATCGTACAAATCAAATTTTTCATAACGGTTGTATTTATTGGAATACAAGATAAGGAATTCGGGGGCGGTGGGGCATTCCCCGGAAGGGGTTTAACCTAAGTTTAAAAATAGAATTCACAAAGTTCATATTTATGGGTTTCAAAACCTGTTAGTTTTTTGAGTTTTCAGATATTAATAGTTTGGCATGATTATGTGCGAAAATGGAAGAAATTCCGGACCTGCTAAAAGAGATATATTATTGCTTTAGTTCTTCATAAAAATACGCTACTTCTTTTTTAATTATTTTTTCATCACCGTTGTATTTATATGTTGTTTTTTTAATTGGAATATTGACAGGCATCCAATGGTTATCATTTATTC